>JAQGPD010000391.1 GCA_028293305.1 Verrucomicrobiales bacterium
CCGGCGGGTGCCGCGGCCCCGCCGGTTTTTTCGTTTTGGCTTTTTTATTTTTGATTCCCTCCTCCGATTGAACCGCGGACGTTTTTCCGCGAACTGATTTCCATGGCTTACGGCGAATACGAACCGATCCTCGACAACGAAGGGAACGCCGTCATCCTGGGGAAGGGCTCCTTCGGCAGGGTCTATCTGGTCCGCAAAGCCAAGCTGGGCCGGCGATATGCGCTGAAGCTTTTGGGCAATGAACACTTGGACCGGAAGTCGAGCGCCTATGGCCGGTTTTTACGCGAGGTGACGACTTTCGCGGACCTGCGGCATACGCATATCGTCAATATCGCGGACTACGGCGAATGTGAGGAAGGGACGTATTATGTGATGGATTATTGCGAGGGCGGAAGCCTGGAGACATTGGTCAGGAACCTGCGGCCATTTTCCGTTTCCCTGACCCTGCGTCTGCTGGACAAGGCGGCGGCGGCGCTGGAATACGCGCACGCCAAGGGCCTCATCCACCGCGATATCAAACCGGAGAATCTCATGCTCCTGGCCCCGGCGGACCGGGATGATGATTTGCCGGATCTGGTGAGGCTGATCGACTTTGGCCTGGCGAAGGATTTGTCAGCGGAACCGACGGAGGCCAGCGTGAATCTCACCATGGAAAGCCAGGTGCTGGGAACGCCGCTTTACATGAGCCCGGAACAGCTGGCGGGCAGCACGGTGGACCATCGCGCTGACATTTTTTCCCTGGGGATCACGGCGTGGTATTTGTTGGCGGGACCGCGCGCTTTTTCCCACCTGCATAACGGAACCCTGATCCGTCAGGACCGGTTCTCGGCTATACCATACAGCTCTAAGCTTCCGGACCATCTGACCGGCCGGGCGAGGGCGGTGGTGGCGCGGATGATCGAGAAGGAGGAGGGCCGGCGCTTTCAGGACTACCGCAGCCTGCGCGAGGCGCTGCGGACGGCCCTGGATGAGGAGGAACAATCCCTGCGGCAAGCGGTGCCGGGCGGGCGGGCGGCTTCGAGTTCAACTTCCGCCAACGCTCCGCCTCCGGCATCGGAGCCGGGGCCGCTTTTCCGTTATTCGGACCTGACACCTCTGGGCCGCGACCCGGCGACCGGCGGGACTTTGTGGTCGGCCCGCTGCGGCGGCCATGCGTTCCAGGTGGTCAGCGCGCCGACCGCGATGGCGCCCGCCCTATCACAAATGCTGGGGCGTCTGGATGTGCCGGAACGGCCGGCATCCGTGGTGCCGTATTTCCGTCCGGGCTTTGCGCCGCAGCATCCTGACTTCCCCGGCTGCTGCATCTGCACGACCCGCGCGCCGGGGGGATTGGATTTGCTATCGATTTTGCGCAACCGCCGGCGGACGACGCTGGAGGAGGCGAAGGGACTGCTCCAACAGATCGCCGAAGCGATGGATTTTGCCAGGCCGCGGGAGATCGCCCTGCTTTTCTCGGCGGGAGAAATCCGGGTGTCGGGCGTGGCGGCGGATGCGGGCACGGCGGAGTTTTCCAATGCCAACCTGCAACTCTATCCGACGCTGTTGGCCACGCCCGCAAGCGCGGCGGAAACGGCGGCCGACGCCACGCTGGGGGCGACCCTGGTCACGGGCGGTGGCGGCCTGACGGGCGCGGGCATTCCGACGCAGCGGGATTTCGCGGCGCTGATCTACCGCGTGCTGGCGGGCCGGGAAATCGATCCCGGGGCCTTCCACTCGGCGCGGAATTATAAAGGGATAGGATCGCTCCAGGCGAGGACGGATGCGGTGATCCGGGATTTGATAGCGGGAATCTATCCAACACAATCCTGCCGGGCGCTGCTCCTGACGCTTTGCTCGTCGGAAAGCATCCGCCTGCCGGACCCGCCCGCGCCGGCGCCGGTCCTGCCGCCGCCTTTGCCGCCGTCGCCCAACGTCTCCGCCGTCGGAAATGCGGCCGCTGTTCCTGGCAATATTTCCGGAGGCAACGCGACGTATCCTGACAGAACTGCGGGCGGAGCCCTTTTCAGTCAGGCACCCGCCGCCATGGCCGGAACGGGCACGGTCCTATCCGGATCGGTGGTGGCGACGTATGGGGGCGGGACGGGTGTTTTCGATGATCTCCTGACAGAACCACCGCTGTGGCGGAATCTGCCGAATGCGGCGCGCCGGCAGTTGGTTTCCTGCCTGCGGGACACCTGGGATCTGCGCGGGGACATCGACAAGGACCATGCGCAGGCGACTTGCTATTCCACGCAAAGCCAGACGCATCTGCAGCAGCATCGGCTGGCGCTGAAGGAGGCCGAGGAGGCGGCGCGGGATATTGAAAGCTGCCGCCGGACGCTGCAGGATTGTTATTCCCAGGCGACGCGGGCCATCCATCAGATCCGCGACAGCACGGATCCGGCGTCCGCGGAAATCCGGAAAAAGGATGTCTATGGATTGTTGGAAATCGCGGAGCAGGCGCGCAAGGATGCGGATCTGCATTACGAACTTCTGGCGCAGCTGGGCCCGCGGCGCGAGGCTTTGCTGCATCTAGCGGAGGAGTTGGAGGAGAAGGCCAGGGCGCTGCACGATCTCGCGGCGGAACCGCTGCCGGAGGTGCCGGTGATTTTTCTGGATGAGACCACGCGCGCGCAATGCCGCGAGGTGGAGGAGGAGACGGCGGCGGTGCGCGGACTGGCGGCGGAGGCGATGCCGGTGTCCCGGGCGACGGCGGCGGATTCGTTATACGCCATTGAGAACATCCTGACAGAAACGCGGGAGCGGCTGTCGCGGGCGGCGACGCGCTGGGAACGCATCCGGTCGTCGGTGGCGCATTTGTCGGAAAAACTGCGGCAGTTGGGAAGTTCCTACCGGACCTTCGATCAGGACCGCGCGGACCGCGTGACGCAGATCCGGGGTCTTCAGAATGCGGTGAAATTCAGTGCCGACAGCGCGGCGCGTTTTGAGCGGGATGTGGCGGCGGTGGTGGAGCGGCTCACGCCGCAGCTGCCCGCCGTGGCCACGTTGCCGGAGGTGGCGGAGGTTTCGCGTTGCTCGGCGGAAGCGGCCGGCGCGGTGCGGATTCTGGAGGAACTGCTGAACCGGACTGCGCGCGTGACGGACCCCGCGCAATTGGAAAGTCTGCTGAACGAGGCACGCACCGCCAAGGAGTCCGCCGCCGCCGCCCTGAGCCGCGCCGGGGCCGCGCAACGCAGTTTCAACAGAAATGCCACAGGCCTGCAAATACCGACGGGCCTGCCGGAAATCCCCATTCTGCCCCACGGGGCGTCGGAAATTTCCGCCCTGCCGATTCCCGCCGGATCGCCCGATCCCTTGCCCGGCGCGGCCGGTCCTGACACCTTTTCCGCAGGCGATCCCAGGGGTCCTGAAGCTATGGCGGGCGTGGGATCGGCGGACCCGGCGGACAGGGTGGAAATGCAAAAGCTGGCGGAGCCTGGCCTGACGGGCGCGGAAAATCCCGCTCCACCGGGTCCGGCCTATACGGTTAGCGGAAACGCGGCGGAGTCGCTGCAAACGCCGGTTCCATCCGTCCCGCCGCCGATGCCGGCGACGGTGGCGGTGCTGGAAGTCGCGCCTTCGCCGGTGCCTATTTCCATTCCCCTGCCGCCGGCGCGGCCGCCGGGCAGCAGCTTCCCGGCATCGCGGCCAAGGGGGCGCGGGGGGAGAAAAGTGGTGGCGGCGCTCATTGTTATTGCAGCGGCGGGCGGGGCGTATTGGAAGTGGCGGGAAGTTCCTGCCGTGGTTTCCGCACTCATTCCGGGTCCCACGACGACCGCGGTGCCGGCTACGACGGCGGTGGCGCCGGGGCGGTTGCCGATGGGACTGATTTTTTCGACGATCACGGAAAAAGGAAATCCCAAGTTCCATCCCGAGGGAAGCCTTACTTATACGGTGAATGGCAAAACATCAGGTCCCGTGCCGGTTTCCTCGAATGAAAAAATTCCGCTGAATCTGGATGATCCGCAGCGGCTTGGCGGATCGTCGCTAACCGTCAGGATTTCCGCACCGGGGTTCCGTGATGCGGATGTGATTTCACTGGCGCCGGGGAACCAGGATTATGTCAGCGTGGGCCCGCTGCTGCTGGAACGGGCCGCCGCTCCGCCCGCTGCCAGGCTTCCGGCCACACTTTTGCTGAGCGCGCTGGTGCCGTCGAAGGTGACTGTTTCCGATGGGAAAAACGGCGTGCCGATGTCGGCGGGGCAGCCTTTGGATCTGAGCCAATTCAAAGAGGCGGACGTCACCAGGCCGCTGACCCTGACTTTTTCCGCGGAAGGCTATCAACCGGCGGTCCTGACTGTTCCGCCGCTGGAGGACGGAAAAACAGCGGAGCCGCAATCGGTTAGTCTGGAGCCGGTGATGGTTCCGTTGAATTGGCGGTCCGAGCCGGCAGGGTGGTTTGGCGGGTTGCGGCTAACACGTCAGGAGGCGCCGGAGGATCCACGGGTGACGCCGGTTTTTGAGTGGAGGGAATCCGGAAAACCCCTTCCGGCGGGTCGTTATGAATGGCACGGACTGTGGGGCGCGGCGGCCATCCGTCTGGGCGGCGGGGCCTTGGGCAATCCCGCGCAGGAGTTGGTTTTGAAGTGGCCTTTGCCGGAGAAGCTGTCGTGGAACGGGACGGTGGATTTGAATCCACAGGATTTGCTGAGCGGCGTGACGTCGCCTTTGAAGCAGGCGGCGGCGGGGTGGGAGGTGAAGGTTCCGGCCCCGTTTTTGTTGGAGTTCCGGCCGGATGGCGCGGCGGTGCTGCGGATCACCAACCCGCGGATCATCGAGTTGGCGGCGATGGGATTGATGGCGGGATCCTTGTCAGGCGATACGGCGGGGAAGGCGGAGTTGTTGGGGCCGGCGGTGAAGGACGGGGTGATCAAGCCGCTGTTGGCGGAGACGGCGGCGGGGAAAAATCTGGGGGCGTGGTTCGCGGAGTTTTGGTTGGCGCAGTCGAAATCCCGTTTGTCAGGAAAGGACGAGTGGCGGACCTCCACCTTTTTGGAGACCCAGGGGCGGGTGGCTTTCCTGACGGAAATCCTGACTTCCCCGGATCCTTGGACGGCATTGGCGGATCCGCGGACGGAGGAGTTGCGGGGCAATTTTTTCGAGTCCGTGGAGCTGAAGGCGGAGAGCGTGGACGGGGCAGGACTGAAGCTGACAAACGCGGACCGGACCGTGGAATTGGTTATCGCGGCGGATGGCAGGTCGGC
>JAQGPD010000428.1 GCA_028293305.1 Verrucomicrobiales bacterium
GGTAGATGAATAGGATCAACATGGCGCCCACGATGGAGAATATGAATCCGGCATTTTCGCCTTCATTATACCAGCCGAGCGAGCGGCCTAGCCAGCCGGCGAGGAATGAACCTGCCAGGCCGAGGACGATGGAGATAATCCAACCGCCGGGATCGCGTCCAGGCATGAGGAGTTTGGCGACAGCGCCGACGATGAGACCGATGATGATGGAACCGATGATGTTCATGCGGATTCCTCTTTGCAAAAGCTTGGCCAGGAGGGATTTACCCGATGCGCGGGGTTCGCGGCGGGGTGCGGCTGTGGCGGATTGCGAGCTTGTCGGACTTGCGGGCGCAAATTGCGTCAAGGAGGGTGAAACCCGAATTTTTGTCAGCGGATCACATTCCACTCCGGATGGAGATATCGGTCCAGCGGTAGGTCCCAGCGGGAGGGCGGGAGGAAAGCCATGACCTTGGCCGCCAGGGAATCCGCCAGGCGGCGGGGAAACTCCGGGGGCAGGATGGATTCCGGTAGGAAGATAACACCTTGATGCAGAAGTCCATGGCGGGTGCGGCGTTGACCGGCGCCCGCGATTTTCCGGTTTTGGGAAAGGAGGTCGCCGGGGGAGGGGAGTTGGGCGCAGAGGCCTTGAGCCGGGGCGGGGCTGGTGGCGGGAACCAAGGTGGGCGCGGGTTCTCCAGGGACGTGCAGCGCGCGTGCGAGGGCTTGGTGCAGAAGCGCGTAGGATGCCGTGGGGCGCGTCTGGCTGAAGGGATGGCCAGGGGGAACGGTGAGGGTCCAAGTAAGGCTAAGGTCTTCAGCATGATGGACCAGGCCGCCTCCTGTCCAGCGACGGATCATGGATTCCCCGGGCAGGAGGGCGGCCAAGGCTTCGGCGGACTTTTGAAAATAACCAAACGACAGGGTGGGGCGGTCCCAGCGGTAAAGGCGGAGGATCGGGGATTCTGTTTGCGCTCCGTGGCAGAGAAGGGCCTCGTCGATGGCCATATTTTCCGCGCCGGAGCGGGCGGTTGGTCGGTCGTCCCAGATGAGCAGATTGGAAAGCATTGTTCGGAGGCGGACATATTGTCCACCAAGTTGATTGTCACGGTTTTGCGTAACACTTGGCAATGTGGGGGTGGCGTGAAACCAAGGCGGCTGGAAGGCGGGGCGATAGAGAGCGATCCTAGGGATTTCGGTTCTTCTGGGTATCCATCTCATCGGGATTCGCCAAAATTTCCAGAAAAACTGTTGCCTTTTATTTAGGGTTCGTTTACTTTTCGGCAGCATAAACCATTTTGAGTTCTGGTTTGTGTTTGAGGAACCAGAGGCGATGCCGGGGCTTGGGTTGAGGTAATTTAAAAACCGGCATCGCCTCATTTCCTTGTTGAGGAAAGGGGAATGAATGATGAGGGACAGCCGGGAGCGATGGTTCCTATTTCGACTATGGAAATATTATCCGTTTCAGGGCTGACGGTGACGCGTCGTGGGACCAGGATTCTGCGAGGGGTGGACTGGAGGGTGGAGCGCGGGGAAATGTGGACGATTTTGGGGGCGAATGGGTCGGGAAAAACGTCGCTGTTGAGTTGTTTGACCGGATTTTTGATGCCGGCGGCGGGGACGGTGACGGTGCTGGGGGAGACATTCGGGAAGAGCGATTGGACGCAATTGAAAAAGAGGATCGGGCTGGTCAGCAGCTCGGTGCGGCAGATGGTGGATGATGGGGAGCGGCCGCGGGATGTGATCGGGGGGGGACGGTATGGGCAGATCAATTTTTGGGGGAAATTCACCGCGGAGGATCATCGCAGGATCGGGAGGACGGCGCGTTTGGTGAAGTGCACCCCGCTGCTGGACCGGGATTGGGCGGTGCTTTCCCAAGGGGAGCGGCAGCGGGTTTTGACCGGGAGAGCGCTGATGGGGGAGCCGGAGTTGCTGATTTTGGATGAACCCTGCGCGGGTTTGGACCCGGTGGCGCGGGATCGTTTTGTGCATTTCATGCAGCGGCTGGCCGTTCAGAAACGCGGACCGGCGCTGGTGCTGGTGACGCATCATTTGGAGGAAATCCCTCCGGCCTGCACGCATGTGCTGGCGCTGCACAAGGGGGCGGTGGCGGCGGCGGGGCCCATAGCGGAGGTGCTGACGGATGGGGTGCTGAGCCGGATTTTCGGGGCGAAAGTGGAGGTGCTGCGGGAGGAGGACGGACGCTGGGGAGTGCGGGTGGGAGGCGCGGGGAAGGGGGCGTTTTGAAAATTTGGAAAATTAGGGAAATTAAGAAATTTGGAAATTTGAAGTTTGGAAGTTTGGAAGTTTGGAAGTTTGGAAAAGATGATGTGAAGGTTGGGGAATTGGGATGTTGGGAAAATGGGGAGGCGGCGGGAAAGGTGTTGAGCGGCGCGCGGGGGAGGGCATGGTGGGCGCGTGGCATTGGCACGACGTATTCTTATTTTATTTGCTCATCCGGCGATGAGGAAGTCGCGGATCAACCGGCGGTTGTTGCGGGAGGCTCGTGGGATTGAGGGGGTGACGGTGCGCGACCTTTATGAGGAGTATCCGGATTTTATGATTGATGTGGAGCGGGAGCAGGAGCTTTTGAGCGCGCATGATGTTATTTTATTCCAACATCCTTTTTATTGGTATTCCTGCCCGGCGTTATTGAAGGAATGGATGGATCTGGTGCTGACGCATGGTTATGCGTATGGGGAGGACGGCCGGGCCTTGGAGGGGAAGTGGCATGGTTCCGTGCTGAGCACGGGCGGGGCGGCGGAGGCCTATGGTGTGGATGGATATAATCGCTTCACCGTGAGGCAATTGTTGGCACCATTCGAACAAACGGCGGGGCTTTGCCGGATGGTTTGGATGCCTCCGTTTTTAGTGCAGGGTAGTTTTATACTGGATGATGCGGGGCTGGAACGGCATGCGGAGGACTATGCGGCGGTGCTGCGGCGGTTGGGCGGAGGGAATTCGGAGCTGGTGGATTTTTCCGTTATGGAGCGTTTGAATGATTGGTTGGAAAGGAGGGCTGTATGATGGGTTTTCTGAGCGCGGTGCATGTGGAGGATTTCCTGGTGCAGTCCTTTATTTATCTGTTGGCGGCGGTGGTGGTGGTGCCGGTGGCCAAGCGTTTCGGCCTGGGCAGTGTGCTGGGATATTTGTTGGCGGGTGCCTGCCTGGGACCCAGTGTGATGCATCTGGTGGGCGGCGGGGAGGGGGCGAATGTGATGCACTTCGCGGAATTCGGCGTGGTGATGATGTTATTTTTGGTGGGGCTGGAGTTGAAGCCGAAGATGCTGTGGCGGCTGCGTGGTCCGATCTTCGGGCTGGGCGGGGCGCAGGTGGTGTTGACGGGATTGGCTTTTTCCGGACTGGGCCTATGGATGCAGTGGCCATGGCAGCAGGCGGTGGCGGCGGGTTTTATTCTGAGCATGTCCTCCACGGCGATCGTGCTGCAAAGTCTGGCGGAAAAAGGACAACTGAAAACGCAGGGCGGGCAGGCGACTTTTGCGGTGCTTTTGTTTCAGGAT
>JAQGPD010000434.1 GCA_028293305.1 Verrucomicrobiales bacterium
TATGTTCATCGCTCCAGGCGCGGGGATCCTGGGGCAGCGACAGCGTCCGGGACAGAAGCCGGGTGATTTCCCGACCCAGATATCCCTGGGGCCGCATCCCGCCGAGGAAAAAAGGAAACCCGTCCCAAAGTCCTTCGGGGTCAGAAAAAAAAGAGGCCCATGCCGGAGCTGCGGACTGCCAGCGGATCCTCCAAAGCCGCTCATGCAGCGCTTCAAGTTCCGCCCACAGCTGCGGCTTTCCGGCTTGGTCGATCGTGTAAACCGGCCAGCGATTCCCTGCATTTCCCAGGCTCCTGCGCAGGGCATAACGCGTCCGCCGGGTGGCCCCCATGGAAATCACTTCGTCCCCCAGTGAGCTCAGACCGCGCACGATCGTAGTCCGGTTCACCCCGAGGCGCGCCGCCATTTCAGTTGCGGAGATGGGCCCCGCCAACATCAATGGTGCCAGATTCCGGCGGGTGATTTGGGGAGGGCGGGCCATGGGACCAATGTGCTGCCCGGTGGATGCGAATGCAAACTTGTTTTGCATCGGTAATGCATCAAAACACTTTTCAGTTAAATAGCTATTTTTCCCAATGGCGAGGAGCAAAATTGCTTTTCTGGCACGCATTACGCATCAAATAATGCATCAAAAAACGCAACGTAAACAAGGTAGATAATCTTCCGCGCTTCCTGCCAGGCAAAAACTGACCGATGGCGCGTGCGGCGGAGGTTTTCGGCGAAAACCCGGGCTGGATTCCGCGTATGGGTGGCATGAAATTCAGTTCTCCCGTGGTGTCCCTGATTGTATTCCCGTTGATCACGGTGGTGGCGGTGCTTGCGCAGCAGGATGGCAAGCCGCCGGGCGCGGCACCGGAGGCACAGTCTTCCGAGGGGTTTGTCAGTGTTTTTGATGGGGAGTCGCTGAAAGGCTGGCATGTCAGCGCGGCCAGCGGGCACTCGGCGACCAGTAAGCACACCAGCGGAGGGCGCTGGATTGTGGAGGAGGGTTCCATCATTGGCAGCCAGGACGAGCCCGGAAATGGCGGACTGATCCTGACGGATGAGGAGTATGGGGACTTCGAGGTTTCCCTGGAGATGAACAATGATTTCGGGCCGGACAGCGGATTGTTTTTACGCAGCACGGAGGACGGAAAGGCCTGGCAGGCCATGATCGATTACCATGCGGGCGGAAATCTGATGGGCGTTTACGGCGAGGGGCTCGGCGGGAAGCCGCATGTCAGGAACTACAGTTTCAAGGACAAGGTGACCGAAATAACCGATCAGAAAACCGGAGAGCCGCCCACCGCATTGCCGGTGAAACCCGAGAGCTGGGCCTACTTTTGGCGGGCGGGGCAATGGAATGAATTGCGCGCGAGGATCGAGGGGAATCCTCCGCATATCACGACCTGGATCAATGGCGTGAAAATGATGGAATGGCAGGAAACCGAGGTGAGGCATGCCGAAAAAGGCAGGATCGGGCTGCAGGTGCACGGCGGCGGGGATTTCACCGAGCAGTTTGTCAGGTATCGGAACGTGCGGGTGAGGAAGCTGAAGTGAATGGCTTCAGCGCACGACTTTTCCGCCAAGGGAGAGGATGCGGGCGTTGGCTTTGGCGGTTTCAGCTTCGGCGATGTTTCCCATTTTGACGTGGAGTTGGGACAGGGCGGTCCAGGCGAGCAGATCGTTGGGCTGGAGGTCCGTGGCCATGAGGGCGGGTCCGAGCGCGGCCTGGAGTTGGCCGTCGCGCATGAGGGCCATGCCGAGGGAATGCCAGGCGTCGAAATTTTGGGGTTCGAGATCGGTGGCCTGGCGGTAGAGCGCGGCGGCCAGATCAAGTTCTCCCATGGCCACGTGGCCGCTGGCTTCGTCGAGGAGGTCTTGGGCGGAAGGCATGGGTTGGGAGCTTTGGGGGGGATTGATATTCTAAACGTGGAACCGTGTCATGGGAAAAACAGAACGGCCCCGGCGGAGAACGCCGGGGCCGGACCTTGAATCGGGAATGGAATGTGTGTGAAAGGTTGCGGGGTGGCCCGGAAATGCCTTGATCAGTTCTCGGTGTTCGGAGTGGTGGTGGTGGTTTCGTTGCGGTGGGCATTGAACCAGGCTTCGAAGAGGGGGCTGTAGCTTGGCATGAACCCGCCTTCGCCGCCTTCGGTCATCTGGGTGGCGAGTTGTTTTTTGTCCTCCTCCATTTTCGGATCTTTCGGCAGCTCGCGTTTGAGGGTGCTGATGAGCACGAGGCCTTCAGGAACGGCCTTCGGGACGGAGACCTCGCCGACATTAAGCTCGGTGGCGGACTCGGTGATGATGGCTTGGTTGGGGACGTTGACGGGTGGTTTGTCGCGGCTGAAGGCGGGGACCTCCACGGCGGTGAGGCCGGCGGCGGTGGCGGCTTCGGCGAAGGTTTTACCGGCTTTGATGGCTTCCACGATGGCGGTGCGGGCGGTGTCACCCGCGGTCTTGACGGCGGCATCGATGGCCTCGGCTTTGAGCTTGTCGCTGATCTTGGCTTTCACCTGATCCAGGGGGAGGACGGCGGGGCTTTCGGTTTTCGCGATCTCGAAGAGCACGTAGCCTTTGGCGGACTGGACGGTGTGGCTTTGGGCGGGGTCGCTGGAGGATTGGAAGATTTCCGCGAGGACTTTCGGCTCATCCTTGAATTCAGCGGGAGGAGCGGCCTGGGTGAAGGCTTCGGTGGTTTTGGCTTCGAGGCCGGCCTTTTTGACGAGATCCTCGAAGGTGGCGGCGCCGCGGTCTTCGGACGTCAGGTCGGAGCTTAGGGCGGCGGCTTTGGCGAGGAGGTCCTTGCGGCTGGTTTCGTAGGCGGTCATGGCTTCGGAGCGGGCGGCCATGGCGGCGGTGTGCTCTTCGACTTTTTTCTTGTAGGCTTCCTCTTTGGCTTTTTTCTGGTCTTCGGGAAGGCCGGTGGTGTCCTCGGGCTGCGGGGTCGGGAGAGGGGCTGGGGCTTCGGGAAGCGTGATGGCGACGTAGCGCAGCGTGCGTTTTTCCTCGGAGAGGATCAAAGGATCCGCGGGGGGAGCGGTGGGGTCGGCGGCGTGGGCATCGAATTTGGTCTTGGCTTCGTCGTAGAATTTGGAAATGGCCTCGTCCGTGGGGGCGGGGGGAGTTTGTTTGGCTTTTTCGACGAGCGCGTAGGCGGCGGTGATTTTCTGTTTGTTGCGGGCGTAGCTGGCATCGACTTCAGCGGGGGAAGGAGTGTAAATGCCGCCGATGAGTTTGTTGAGGCGTTGGAAGAGCACCACGTCGCGGAGGGTGGTGTAGAGGCGGCGCTCGGTGCCGGCGCGGTCTCCGAAGGCGCCGTTGCTGAGGTAGGCTTCGTAGAGGGAGCTGTCGAATTGGCCGTTGGTCTGGAAACCGCTGATGGTCTGGACGAATTTCTGGAGGTCCTCGCGGTCCACTTCGATGCCGAGTTTTTTGGCCTGGGCGCGGATGGTGGCGACGTTCATGCAGAAGTCCATGTTGATGGTGTCGCCCCTTGTCAGGCCGTAACGCTGAACGATGGCGGGGCGGCCGAAGCGGGGGTTTCCGCCGAGCGTGTTCACATAGAAGGCGAGGGGGTCCGTGAACATGGCCATCTGGTTTTTAGGATCCAGGAGGCTGAAAAGCATGCCGCGCTGACTGTCGATCTGAGTGAGTTCCGTGCGGTAGTAGGGCTGCCCGTCGACGGTGGCCAGGGGATGGGCATCAGGGTTGTTGGCGCTTCCTTTTCCGGAGTCGTTGAAGAAGACGAAAGCCACACACACCAGAATGGCGATGAACAGCATGAGGATGTAGTGATGCTTGCGGATAGTCTCG
>JAQGPD010000443.1 GCA_028293305.1 Verrucomicrobiales bacterium
GGCGCAGGCGCAGGCGCAGGCGCAGGTGCTGGTGCTGGTGCAGCGGACGGGCCGGGCGCGCCTTCGGGGCCGGGAGCGCCCGGGCCGGTGATGACGGGGGCGACCATCAACGCGGTGATTTTTTCCCGCAGGGTGGAGGGGATGGAGGGGTCGCCCACCTTGAGGTCGGGGCTGGCGCCGTTATCGATCCACCATTGCAGGATCTCGAGTTCCGGGGCGGTGAGCTGGGCCTTGTTTTCCGGCGGCATGTGGTCGTCGTGGCCGGTTGGCAGGAGAATGCGCAGGACGGATTCGCTTTCAGCGGATTTGCCGGGAACGGTGGCGGGCTTGCCGCTTTCCCCGGCCTTCAGCATGGCGGCGGGCGTGTGGAGCTGGAGGTCGCCTTTTTGTTTGTCGATGCCGTGGCAGCTGACACATTTCGATTCCATGAGCGGAGCGATCACCGCGTCATAAAGCGAGAGATTGACCACCGCCTCCGCGCCCGACGTGGCGGGGGCGCGGTTGGACAGTTTCTTCAAATCCGTCAGGATATCGCCATGGGTCATGGTGCCACCGAAGTGGCCGGCGATCATGATGGCGGCGGCGGTGGAGAGGAGGGGGGCGCGGTAGAGGGTGGTGGACATAAGCGGTTGTTTCTGCTGATGGTGAAGCTTGGCGATGAGTGTTAGAAAAGTAAGGACGGGGACGGAAATGCCGGACCACAGGTGCCAGGCGAGCGTGTCTTTGACATACCCGCCGCCCAGTCCGAGAAAGTAGCCCGCCAGCACCGCCTGCATGCCGCTGATGAATCCCAGCCACAAAAGCAAAGTCACGGCGGCGTCATGGCGGCGGAGCGGGCCATTGCAAAAATCAAGAACCAGCGCCCCGAGCAGGAAGCCGATGGGCAGGTGCAGGAAAAGCGGGTGGAATTTCCCGGCGACCTGGAGCTCCAGCGGCAAAGCGCTGCCCATGGGATAGAACCTGAACGCGGCCACCAAGGCCGCCACGAACAAGGCGAACAATAGAGTGGCGGTGAGCTTTTGAGTTCCTGGACGGAGCAGTTTATTTAGCATCGGGAATAGACTTAAGAGTTTAACTCAAAGCTTCTTTCATCGGGCTCTCCGCACAAGCGGCCAGCCAGGGTGCCTTTCCGGATTCCAGTTGCGCCTTCCGGGCGCGGACCGTAAGAGCCGCGCCATGAAACGTGAGTCCCTTCCCGCCATCCTCGCCGCCTGCCGCACCCGACGCGTGCTCGTGGTGGGCGACGTGATGCTGGACCGCTTCATCCGCGGAAATGTCAGCCGCATTTCCCCGGAGGCCCCCGTCCCCGTGGTCCACGTCACCCGCGAGGACGCCTATCCAGGCGGTGCCGCCAATGTGGCCCGGAATCTCGCCCCCTTCGCCGGAAAGGTCCACGTCCTCGGCGTCACCGGCACCGGGCCCCTGACCGATCAACTCCACGGGCTCCTGACAGAACACGGGATCGACACCTCGGGTCTCCTGGCCAGCGATGAACACGAAACCATCGTCAAAACCCGCGTGGTCGCCCGCGGCCAGCAGGTCGCCCGCATCGACCGCGAAACCATCAAGGCCCCCTCCCCCGCCCTCATCGCCCGCGCCCTTGCCTGGCTGGACGCGAAACTTCCGGAGATCGATGCTGTGATCATCGAGGACTACGCCAAAGGATTCCTCACCCAGGAACTCGTGGACGCCATCACCGCCCGCGTCACCGCCCGCGGCATTCCCGTCACCGTGGACCCGAATCCCGGCAACCCGCTGCATTGGCACCAGGCCACGACCATCAAACCGAACCGGAAAGAGGCCTTCGAGGCCGCCAATGTCCCCGACCCCGGCGAC
The DNA here is from genome assembly GCA_028293305.1 of Verrucomicrobiales bacterium. GTDB lineage: Bacteria > Verrucomicrobiota > Verrucomicrobiia > Verrucomicrobiales > V1-33 > CAIZWU01. Next base: position 1,837 of record JAQGPD010000443.1, read on the forward strand.
GTGCCGCTTTCCACGCTCCTCGCCATCCTGCCCGGCCTCGCCGACCGCCTCCGCGCCAAATGGGACACCCGCCAGCTCCTCATCACCCTCGGCGAGCACGGCATGGCCCTCCTGGAAACGGACCGTCCGCTTTACCACACCCCCACCCGCGCCCGGGAAGTCTTCGATGTCTCCGGCGCCGGCGACACCGCCATCGCGCTCTACACCCTCGCCCTCGCCGCCGGTTGCCCCGCCCCCCAGGCCGCGGAAATATCCAATCTCGCCAGCGGCATCGTGGTCGCCAAAGCCGGCACCGCCACCCTCACGCCCGCGGAATTATTGGACGCCGCCGACGCCTGATTCCCCCGGCCCGGACTGGCCTGACATCAGTTCCTGGATGGCTTCCATCAGCCGGCTGATGCCCACCGGCTTCACCAGATGCCGCGCGAATCCGGCCTCGGCACTGCGTTTCATATCCTCCTCCATGCCATAGCCGCTCATCGCGATCCCCGGCACCGCATTTCCCGCCGCCCGCAAGGCCCGCATGAGATCGCACCCGCTGCCGTCCGGCAACCCCAGGTCGCTGATGATCAAATCAAACTCCTCCCGCCCCGCCAGCAGGATCGCCCCCGCCACATCCGCCGCTCCGGCGATCTCAAAACCGCGCAGAGTCAAAAGCCGGCGCAGCGTCCGCGCCGTGTCCGCGTGATCCTCCACCAAAAGCACCCGCAACCGACCCGCCGGTCCGGCAGCGCCGGCCACCGGAACCGACTGGACAGGCGGCGCGCCGATCTCGCCGGTGGGAAGCTCCAAAACAAACACAGCTCCTTGATCCGTCCCGCCACTTTCCGCCCGGATGCTGCCGCCGTGCAGTTCCACCAGCGCCCGGCTGATCGCCAAACCCAGCCCCAGCCCGCCGAACTGACGCGTGATATGCGCCTCGCCCTGCTCGAAGGCATTGAAGATCCTGGGCAAGGCTTCGGCCGGGATCCCGATTCCGTCATCCGCCACCCTCACCACACATCGGTCCGTCCCATCACGCAGCACGGAAACGCGGATCGTCCCGTGTGCCGGAGTGAATTTCACCGCATTTCTTAACAAGTTCCATAACACCTGGTGCAGCCGCGCCGCGTCCGCCGGGATAACACAATCCTCGCCGCCCGGAGTGAACTCCAGCTTCAGCGATTTCTCCTGAATCTGGGACCGGCAAATCGCGCACACATCCAGCATCACCCGGTTCAAATCCACGGGCTCCTTTTTCAAATCCACCTTGCCACTCGTGATGCGGCTCAGGTCCAGCAGGTCATCGATCAATTTAATCTCCAGCCGGATGTTCCGGCTGATCATTGCCAGCTCCCCACGCACCTCCGGCGCCAGGGTTTCCTCATGCTCCAGTTCATCCACCGCCATCAACACCGGCGTCAAAGGCGTCCGCAGCTCATGGCTCAACACCGCCAGAAACCGGTCCTTCGCCTGGTTCGCCGCCTCGGCGATCCGGCGCGACTCTATCAAAGCCTCCTCAATCTCCTTCTGCCTCGTGATATCAATCGCCACCCCGGAACACCGCAGCGCCGCCCCCAGGGCGTCATACTCAATGCGCGCCCGGTTCCCGATCCACCGCACCCCGCCATCCGGATGCCGGATCCGGAACTCGCAGCCAAAGGGTTCACGGTTGCGGACACAGTTTTGCAAATGCTCCCAAAGCCCTTGACGGTCATCGGGATGCACCAATGCCCGCAAGGCCTCCCGCGTCGGTGAAAAACCGCTCTCCGTCACGCCGAACACCGCATACGTCTCCGGCGACCACCAGATACTATCATCTTTCAGGCTCCAGTCATACACTCCCATCTGCCCCGCCGTCAGCGCGATCGCCAGCCTCCCGCGCTCGATCCGCAACGCCTCCTCCGCCACCTCGCGGCCCGTGATATTCTTCGCGGTGCCCACCAAAACCACCGCCCCGCCCTTGCCGGAACGTGATCGCTTGCCGTCAAATTCCACCCAGCGCAACTCCCCGTCCGGCCGCCGGATCCTCCCCTTGAAATAAAAGACAGACCCGCCCCGCAGCGTCGCCTGCACCTCCCGGTCAAACCTCGGCCCAT
>JAQGPD010000474.1 GCA_028293305.1 Verrucomicrobiales bacterium
CGACGGAGGTGAATCCGAAGGGGCATTTGCAGGAGCGGCTGCAGGCGCTGGGGCAGGGGAGTGTGCGGTATGTGATTTTGCGTGAGGAAGGGCCGGATCACCGGAAGCTTTTTGTTTCGCGGGTGGAGTGGAATGGGCTGGCGTTGGGGGAGGGGACGGGGAACAGCAAGAAGGAGGCGGAGACGGCGGCGGCGGCGGCGGCTTTGGAGGGTGAGGCGGTGGCGGGATTGTGTTCGCCGATTCCGGATTGAAACGGTTTTTGCAATCAGATTTGCGATTTTGGCTGTCAGGGCCTTTAGGATAATTCCGCGGCCTGACAGGGGAATTGAATACGGCGGATGGTTTAAATGCGGCGAAGTGGGGGCTGGTGGCGGTCGCGAAAGGTGGGCTCTTGATGCTTTTGGATAGGGGCCGGCGCGGAGGCTTTTTAGGGGGGCTGACGGGATGGGAGCAACTTTGTGAATAGTGTGTGAACCCGTGCGGAGAATGGGCGCAGGACTGAGAGTCACCCATGATACGGCAATCCGTGCGCAGGGTTGTGCACCGGAGGGTAGGCTGTGGAACTCCAGCCACCATAATGAGGAACACGGTTGTTCCACTTATTCACCGCCCTTACTATGAATGGGACTTATATTTGATAAAGATTCTCTTATTATAGACGTGGTGAGTAATTCGGATCGGGATCGGAAATGGTCAGTTTAGAATTTCCAGAAAGCCCGAATGAATGGAGAATCAATTAAGGTTTGCACGTGCGGGTCCGGAGGTGCTAAACTGAAGGTCGAATGGCTGATGAATCAGAAAGATGGAACCGCGTCCAGCGCAGGGCGGGCACGAGAGGGCCCTTCCAGGCGAAGGCTTCGCAAGTGGCGTTGCACACTGACCCGGAGCGCCGGCGGAATCTGGACAAGGAGGAGGCGGCGCGGGACAGGCTGATTTTCCGCTGGGTGATGCTGCTCCTGGGAATCGCGCTGTTGGTGGGAATGGTCGTCTTCCTTCTGCCGCGTCTGACGAGCGAATGAGCGCCGGGCAGCCGCGCGGGTGGTCCGGGCGGGGGTGCGGAGAGGCGCGCGGGGTTCAGTGATGGCGCAGGGGCCTCAGCGGAGCTCCAGGCGTGCGAGGATGGTGTCGACGTTGTAGCTGCAGGCCGGGAGGAAGCGGTCGACTTCCAGTTCGCTGGACATGCCGGCGAACCGGGTGCCGGGCGAGGCGAGGCTGAGGGTGAAAATCTGGGGATCGCTGGAGAGGAGGAGGGGCCGGGCGATTTGGCGGATGGTCTGCAGGTCGGCGAGCTGTTCCCTGAAAAGGAGGCGGATATTGTGGGAGGAGATCCAGGAGGCGAGGTCCTCGGAGGGCTTGGCGGAGGCTTCGCCTGCGGCGGAGGCCATGCTGCGGATTTCCAGATGGTAGGCGGCGGCGAAGTAGGCCATGGTGTCATGGCTGGAGAGCAGGAAGCGGGCGTGCGGGGGGATGGTGCCGGTGCGTTGGGCGGTGTCCTCGTGGAGGCGTTTCAGGGGGATGCGGTATTCGTGGGAGTTATCGCCGAAGTAGTTGGCGGCGGGCGGGAAGGCTTCGCCGAGGACGGTGGCGGCTTCCTGGGCGGCTTTGGCCCAGAGGAGGGGATTCATCCAAAAATGCGGTTCCGGGGTGCCGTCGGGCTTTTTGAGAACATCGGCTTCGTCCAAGCCATTGCCGAGAACCCCGACGAAGAGTCCGCGCTCGCGCAGGGCATCGAGGTCGCTGGTGAAACGCGATTCCAGACCGAGGCCGCTGAGGAAAAAGACGTCGGCGATCTGGATGGCGGCGAGATCGGCGGCGGTGGGTTGCCAGAGGTGGGGGTTGGACTGGGCGGGGATGAGGCTGCGGACGCGGACGGCATCCTTGCCGATTCCCGGATGAGGTCGGCGGCCTGGACGGTGCTGGTGATGACTTCGAGGGGCTTTTTGGGAAGCCGGTAGCGCGGCGGGGGGAGCGGTTGCTCGCAGCCGGTGAAAGTTCCGACAGCGGCGAGGGGAAGCAATCTGAGCAGCTGGCGGCGGGGGATCATGCAGGCTGGAGAGGGGGCTGGAATGAAAACGGACAGCAGCGGCTTTTCCGCGGGAAATGCGGGTGGGGCGGCTGGGGGAAGGGGGACGATAAGGGAGAAGCCTGACGCGCGGGCGCGCGAAAGGGGGGGTCGGGGACCGCCGCGCGGGGCACGGAGGTGCCGCTGAATAACCGCTTTGGGCGCGGAGGGAAAGGATTCTTTCGACTTGTTGGAGCGGAGCCGGAGGAATCGTTCGTGTTTTGATTTTTCCCCGGCTGGGGCGCCGGCCGGTCAATCCGCGCAGGCGGAGGCCATGGCGGGGGAGCAGGCGCGGTCCGGGCAGGCGGCAGGGGCGGCCTGGGAGGGGTTCGGCTCCTGGGCGAGGAGGCCGAGGTCGCGGAGGAGGCGTTGGTCCTCGGAGACGGCGGGGTTGGCGGCGGTGAGGAGTCTGTCCCCGTAGAAAATGCTGTTGGCTCCGGCGAACATGGCCAGCGCCTGGGCCTCGCGGCTGAGACGGGTGCGGCCGGCGGAAAGGCGGACCTTCGCGCCCGGGATGGCGATGCGTGTGACGGCGATCATGCGGACGAGATCGAAGACATCCACGCCGCCATTTTCAGCCAGCGGGGTGCCGGGCATGGGCATGAGGCTGTTGATGGGCACGCTTTCCGGCTGCGGGTTGAAAT
>JAQGPD010000484.1 GCA_028293305.1 Verrucomicrobiales bacterium
ATAAATAAAAGTTTTTCTAAAAAAGGTGTAACCCAGCTCCGAAAAAAACGAATAACAGGGTGGATGGTAACCACAGCCACCCGGCCCGCCGCGGATTCAGGACAGCCCCCCGCCTGAAAACGACGGAGCGCCGGAAGGCGATCCTCCATCCGCCGCTCCGGGTATGGGCGGCGGATGGGGGAGATTTTTCCCGGTGGGGCATTCAGGCCAACGCGAGCGGCGCGGTGCTGTCGCCGAAGCGGTCGAGCTGGAGGCCGGAGCGCTGGAGGAGGCTGAGGTAGAGGTTGCAGAGCGGGGTGCCGGCGGAGTTCACCACATGGCCCGAGGGACGCAGATTCCCGCCGCGGCCGGCGAGGACGATGGGGAGATTCTGCCACTGATGAGCGTTGCCGTTCCGGAGGCTGGAACCGAACATGATCATGCTGTTATCCAGCACGCTGCCTTCGCCTTCCTTCATGGATTTGAGGCGGTCGAGCAGATAGGCGTATTGTTCCATATGCCAGAGGTTGATGCGGGCGTATTGCTCGAGTTTTTCCGGTTTGTCGGAGTGGTGCGAGCTTTCGTGGTGGCTCTCGGAGACGCCTGGCAGGAAGCTGAAATTCTTGCTGCTGACATCAATGCCGAACATGAAGGTCGCGGCGCGGGTGTTATCGCTCCAGAAGGACATGGCGATGAGGTCGAGCATGAGGCGGGCGTGCTCCGTGTGGTCCAGGCGCATGCGGCCGCCGGGGTCCTTGGAATTTTCAAAGGCGGTGATGCGGTCACGGAGTTTTTCGACTTCCGGCTTCACGGCGGGGTCCAGATTTTCGCCACTGGCGACGCGGGCGATGTCGGCCTGGATGCGGGTTTCCAGGGAGCGGATGGTTTCCAGGTATTCGTCCAGCCGGCGTTGGTCCTCGGCACTGACTTTGCCGCGCAGGGCATGGGCCTGCTCAAGCGTCAGGTCCAGCACGCTGCGGGTGTCCTCTGCGGTTAGGCGGTCGTTTTCGCCACGCTCGCGGAAGAGCCGGTCGAAGGCGGTGCGGGGATTGATTTCCGAGGGCAGGGGAACATGGCGGTCGCGCCAGGAAATGTGGCCGCCGTAGAGTTGGGTGAAATTGACCTGCAGGTCCACGCCCTTGCGGACGGGCTCGGTGCCCAGCTCCAGCGAGGGAAGGCGCGTCTGGTGGCCGCAGTGCGCGGCGTAGGCCTGGTCGACGGATGGGCCGCCGACATCGACATCGCGGCCCGTGGTTTTGCGCACGCGGAAGCCGGTGAGCCAGGAGGCGCTTTTGGCATAGTGGCCGTCGCCGCCGTCGGCCAGGGCGTTCTGGAGATTGGTCAGGATGGTGAGGTCCTGGCGGTGGGACTCGAGGGGTTGGAGCAGTGGGCTGGCTTTCCAATCCATGCCCGCGCCCTCCGGGGTCCAGCGTTGGGGGTGGACGCCGTTGGGCATGAAAAGATACGCCATGCGCGTGGGAGGGGTGGCGCCGGCGGCGGCCGCCCGGGCGGAGCGTGGGGCGAGGGACTCCAGGAAGGGAAGCGTGATGCTGGCGCCGATGCCGCGGAGGATGGTGCGGCGGGTGAGGGAGGGAGGGCTCATGGGTGGAGGCGGTGGGGGATGCTGGAAAATGTTATTCGGCCGGACTGGGAATGGGGGTCACGCGGCGGTGGGTGAAGGGCAGGCTGCGGGTGATTTCCAAAATAAGCGGAGTGGTTTGATAACTGTTATCCTTCAGGCTGGTCTCTAGTTTTGTGAGGGTGGGCAGGTCCTGGGCCTCGATGCCGCGGCCGAGGGCGTAGGAGAGGAGTTTGACGGCGAAATTACGTCCGAAACGGTCGCGCTCTGTCAGGAGAACCTGCTTGAGTTCGGCGGGGCCGGTGAAGCTGCGGCCGTCCGGGAGCTTGCCGGAGACATCGAGCGGCTGATCGTTCAACTTTTCGCGCCAGCGGCCCACGGGATCGAAGTTTTCCAAGGCGAAACCGAGGGGATCCATGCGGGCGTGACAGGCACGGCAGTCGTCGCGGCGTAGGTGGGCCTCCAACTCCTGGCGGACGGTGGGGTGTTTGGTTTTTTGATCGTCCTCCTCGATGGAGCCCGCATTGGCGGGTGGTGCGGGCGGTGGCGAGCCCAGCAACTGCTCCAGGATCCATTTCCCCCGCAGGACTGGACTGGTGCGGCGGGGAAGGGCGGTGGTGGTGAGGATAGCGCCCAGGCCGAGCGCGCCGCCGCGGATGGAGTTTTCGAGTTTCACCTGACGGATTTCCGGGCCGGTGATGTTGGGGATGCTGTAGTGCAGGGCCAGTTTTTCATTCAGGAACGCGTAGTCGCTGCTGAGAAAATCCAGGAGCGATCCGCCGCCGCGCAGGAGGTGGTCCGAGAAGGCCAGGGCTTCGTCGTATAACAAATGCCGGAGTTCGTTGTTGAATTGATAGCGGCTGCGGTCGGGGTCGGCGCTGGTTAGGATTTTTTCAAAGTGCAGCCATTGTCCCGCGAAGTTCCGGGCGAGTGCGAGCGCCCTGGGATCGGCCAGCATGCGGCGCGTCTGGGCCTCCAACGCGGCGGGATCTGCCAGGCGGCCGGCCTCCGCTTCGTCCAGCAAAGCGGCGTCCGGCAGGGAGCTCCAGAGGAACAGGCTGAGGCGGGTCGCGAGTTCCGTGCCGGTGACGGGCCAGAAGGGTTTATCCTGGTTCGTTTCTGTCAGGAGGAGGAAATCGGGGGAGCAAAGCATCGCCTTCACCGCCAGGCGCGCGGCGTCCTCCCATGAGGCCTTGCGGGCCAGGCGGGCCTCGGCGATTTTTTGATAGCGGGCCAGGGTTTCATCGGAAGGCGTGCGGCGGAAGGCGAGGCGCAGCAAGGGGCGGAGGGTGCTTTGAAAAGCTTGTGAGGGCGTGCGGTCGGCGGCGGGCGGGGCGGAAAGAAGACGTTGCTTCAGCTCCGGATTTTTAAAGACTTCCGTCAGAGCGGCTTCGGCGGCGGCGAGATACTGCTCCGCCATGATGGGCGGGATGAAAAGCGTGTCGCCCACGTTGTCGAAACCCTCCCCGCCGGCGCCTTCGTCGGCGAAAAAGTCCTGCACCACTTCCGGTGGAATGCCTAGCAAATCGCGCAGGCTGGTGGCGTATTCCGTGCGGTTGAGGCGACGGAGACGGCGCTCGCCGGGATCCTGGATTTTGCCGCCGCGGAGGAAGTTTTCGTTATCGCCGATCCAGGTGAGGAGTGCTTGTTTTTGCTCCGCGGAAGGTTGGTCCTTTTTGGGAGGTGGCATCTGGCCGGAGGTGATCTGTTCCTTGGCGCGCCACCAAAGCCGGAGCGCGGCGCGGGCGTCGGGAAGGTTTTCGAGCGATGCGAGATCCACTCCGCCTTTCTGGGAATCAGCGTCGTGGCAATCGGTGCAGTAGGTTTTGAGAACGGGAAAAATTTGATCGTTCCACGTCGAGTTCGCGGAGGGTGGGACCGCGACGGCCTGGTTGGTAGCAGGGGAGGGAGCCGGTGCTTCGGCCGGGGCCGATGTGGGGGCAGGAATTGGAGCTGGAGGAACTGGAGCTAGGCTTGGGGCCGGAGAATCCTGCGCATACGATAGCGTGGTGCCGAAGCGGCAGCAGAGAAAGAAAAGCGCCAGGAGCAAGGGCGGCCGGAAGGGGATTTTGACGGCGGGGGAGGAACGGGGCATCAGTAGAACTACGGGGGGCGGCGCGGGGTTGTTCAGGAAAATGACTTGGAGCGGAGCGGGGATGAGGCGAAGTGGCCGGGAACCGTTGGACGCGTATTTAGCGGAAACGAATAGGTCCTATACGATGTGCATAGCCAGTAGGATGCACATTGCATATGGTGGCGCCAGGGTGGCGCTGGCGCGGCGAGGTGGGTGACGTGGTGGCACGGAGACTGTCTTTGGGGAAAAAACCCTTTTCGGCCGGCGTTGGCTGTGCGGGGGTGGGCGGTATGTCTGCATTGCCCCCTGTTCCGAGTTCGTTGGCGGCCCGCTGGTTTTTGGGATCGGTGGGGAGCTTTCTGGTGGTGCTGGGGCTGGCCTTCACCTGGTGGCTGTGGCAAGCGGGCGAGCGGGCGATGATTACGCGGCATTTGACGCCGGTGCCCTGCGTGATTTTGGTGTCTGGGGTGAAGCAGAGCCAATACAGCCCTAACGACCCGATGAAATGGCAG
>JAQGPD010000487.1 GCA_028293305.1 Verrucomicrobiales bacterium
ATCCCAAATTGGAGGAATACCTCTACCCGGCCATGGAGGACTACAAACTCGACATCATCATCGACCAAGGCCCCAGCGCCCGCAGCATCCAGCTCCCCCTTCCCCGCTTCACCCTGGTCGGCGCCACCACCCGCAGCGGCATGCTCACCGCCCCGCTCCGCAGCCGCTTCGGCATGGTCTCCCGCCTCGACTATTACGGCGAGGACGCCCTGACCGATATCATCGAGCGCTCCGCCGGGCTTTTGGACATTTCCCTCGACAACGAAGGCGCCCGGGAAATCGCCGCCCGTGCCCGCGGCACCCCCCGCGTCGCCAACATGCTCCTGCGTTACGTCCGGGACTACGCCCAGGTCCGCGCCGACAACCACATCAACGCCCCCGTCGCCGACGCCGCTCTCGCCCTCATCGACATCGACCGCGACGGCATCGACGAAATGGACAAACGCATTTTGGAAGCCATCATCTTCAAATTCGACGGCGGCCCCGTCGGCCTGAACTCCGTCGCCGTCGCCGTCGGGGAGGACGCCTCCACCCTGGAGGAAGTCAACGAGCCCTACCTCATCATGAAAGGCTTCCTCAAGCGCACCCCCCGCGGTCGCGTCGCCATGCCCGCCGCCTACACCAAAATGGGCGTCATCCCCCCGCCCCGCGCCGCCGCCGCCGCCGATTCCCTCATGCCCGACCTGTTTTCCTGACCCCCCGGAACCCTGCTACGCCCCTGCACTCCCATGGCATTTCTCAAAGACCTCAAGGGCCTCCTTCCCCAGCTCGGCAATCCGAAATTCCTCCACCACCTCCTCGAGCCCCTCCTGCTCTGGGGCATCCTCATCGGCGTCCTTGCCTGGATCCTCAGCCTCTGGTTCATCAAAGACCGCAAAGCCCAGCTCTGCAGCCTCATCCTCATCGCCCTCAGCGCCTTCACCGTCCTTCCGGTCATGCACTACCGGAAAAAAGCCGCCCCCATCACCGCCTCCAGCACCGCCATGCTCAACGCCCAGAACGAGCGGCGCAAAGACACCCAATGGGTCTACTACGCCCTCGGATCCCTGGCGGTCCTCGGCATTTTCATGACCGGCGAGAACAAAGGCCCCCTCGGCACCGTCATCGGCATCACCCTAACGGTCGGCGGCATCGCCACCGTCATTTTCAGCCTCTGGCTCCACGAAAAAGAAGCCGCCGTCTTCCACCCCGACTCCCGCCGCCAAGCCCGGCAGCTGGCGGACGATCCTCCCGACAAAACCCCGCCCGCCCCGCGCCGTGCGGGAGGGTGAAAAAAGGCCCCGACGACCTCCAACGCATCCTGACAACGTTTTCCTGGACGTTTTTTCCTCCTTCCATGAAAAAAGATACAGAATCAGGGATGAAGGCATCGTTGAAACTATGGTAATCGGACTGTTACCAGTTAAGTTCCAATAAATTAGCCCGGAAAATAAAAACAGGTTGAACATCTTTCGTTAAACCGTAGAATATCCGCCGCAACACTCACCCTATGAACAAAACCATCCTTACCTCCCTCGCTCTCGCGACCCTCGGTCTCGCGTCCGCCCAAGCCGGCACCGGCTACGTCAGCTACGGCAAAGCCCCTAAAGGCCCCGCTCCTGTTGAAGTCCCTTCCCTTTGCGAATGCTTCAACGCCAACACCGCCAACGTCAGCGTCTTCGCCGCAGCCATCCTCCCCGAAACCGAATCCTCCGAATTTGAAGATTCCTTCGGTGGTGGTATCGCCATGAACTACTTCTTCACCGAAAACGTCGGTTTGGAAGGTTCCTACTCCGCCTTCGGAACCGAAAGCGTTGTCCACCAGGTCAGCGGCTCCCTCGTTCTCCGCCTCCCCATCAAGAGCATCTGCCTCGCCCCCTACGCCCTCCTCGGCGGCAGCCTCCACAGCGATGGCGTGAACCAAGGCACCTGGCACGTCGGTGCCGGTCTCGACTACCGCTTTGCCAACTGCGTCGGCATCTTCGCCGACGCTCAATACAACTGGGCTGAAGACACCGTGGACTACACCACCATCCGCAGCGGCCTCCGCTTCGGCTTCTAATCCCAGCCAGGCAATCGCCTGACCTCATCACTTAAAAGGCCGCATCCAGCAATGGATGCGGCCTTTTTCGTGCCCTCATATCACCCCTCCGTTCGTCGTCTCCTTCCAGTCAGTTATTTTTACCAAAGCCTCAGTCCTGCACTATTACAATCTTCCACCCCTCCCTGCTTCCCGCCGCGACCGGAACATCCAGCACCATTCCGCTAATAATCATTGCGACAATACTGGGGTTCCCCCTGTCTGCAAAATCGGAAAAACTTGCAGCTCACAACTACCATGCTATGCTTGGTAGCTATGAAAACAACCTACATCACCGCCGGATTGTTGACCCTCATTTGCTGCATCTCTGGCCGAGCTGCCGATCCTGCGGCACAGCCCCAGCCACACCCGGAGTCTCCGATTCAAAAAGTTCTGGATTTGACAGAAATTCCCGGAGGCATCTACTCCACGAATCTTGAGCTGAAGCAGTTGGACGGCATCCCCGCCACTCTCCGCCTCGACGTCCGCGACGGACGAATTACTGGAAATCACGATCGCTTCGGTGAATTAAAAGGTCGGATTTCGCCAATCGGAAATGGCGTGTTCATGGTGCAGCTTCGTGGAAAGGATTACAGAGCCAGCCAGTTCTGGGTGTTCCGTCCCGATGGCACCGCGATCATCCGCGAAATTCCGGACCGCGGCGAAAAGCAACTCGCGGTGCCTGAGAAAAAATAGCACTTCCGAAAACCGCCATTATTTTCCAAGCGGGGCCAAACATTCCCAAGGCTTCCGACGCCCCATAGTCGCTGCGACTTTATTGCAGGGTCCCGATGGCTTGGACGGATGAGCGACCGCCCCCCCAAAAAAGTCAAATCAACCTATGCACAAAGTCGCTGCGACTTTGTTGCACGGTCCCGATGGCTTCGACGGATGAGCGAACGCCCCCAAAAAAGTCAAATCAACCTATGCACAAAGTCGCCGCGACTTTATGCGGGCCGGCTGCGACTTTATTCGGACCGAGCCCCAAGCGCGCGCCGGTTTTTCCACTGTCGGCCGGCGAACTTGAATGTGGGGGCCATGCCGGGGCACGACTCTGGAATGCGCTTGATCCGTGGGCGGAAAGCGGTTTAGGCCAGTTTCATGCGGACTCCCATTGGTGCCATCATCATCCTCGGCGGCGGATCCGCCGGGCTTTGGCGGCCCTGAGTTTGCGGAAAAAATTGCCGCGCCGGGTCCGCATTGAGGTCATCCGTAGCCCCTCGATTGGCATTATCGGGGTCGGAGAGGGAACGACCCCGAGCTTCCCGGTAGGCCCGCGCGGGATTCTTTCCCTGCGGCCCAAGGTGCCTTGTGCGTTTTCCGGATTCCCGGATGAAAAGCGTCAGATGCGGCGACGACGGCGGTTGCTCAAGGCCGCCCCGGCCATCAATCCCAGTGTGGAGCTGGGCACCTCGGGACAACGTTGGCGAAGCAGTCCGCCACCACCACATTGTCCCAAGAGACATTCCCGCCCCCGACCGACCCCGTGCGGATAGCCGAGGACCAATTGCTGCCGGTGCAGGCCCGGCTGACATCGAAACACGTCGCCGTATCGCTCCCTGACGAGTAGCGAAATTTAATTGAAATCCAATTAAATCCAAAAACGTCAATTTATTTTTTACCTCCCCCGGCCCTCAGCCGGTCACGGCACGGACTTCACCCGGTAGAATCGGGCTCCGCCCAGGCCCGGCGGGGAGGACGTGCGGGGGGCTCCGCGGTCGATCCACTGCACGCGGGTGCCGGCGGCCCGGATCCGGGACAGGGAGTCCGTCCACGGACCGGCGGCGGAGGCGGCGTATTGGATTTGATAGAGCTGGCCAGGGACGGAGGGGAACTCCAGGAGGAAAGCCCCGGGCTCCAGGATGGAGATGCGGTCAATGACCACCCGGGGAGCTGAATCCGTGGTCGATGCCAATCCCGACGTTGTTTCCGGCAGGAAGGCCATGGCCACGGCAAGCACCGGACTCAGGGTGCCGCGGGTCGGCGTGTAATATTCCAAAGTGAGCGTGACCTCGCCGCCGGCGGGAACCGGCTGGTGATAACAAGCCATGGCGTGCCCGGCGTGGAGGTCGCTCGCATTGTAAAGACACACCGGCGCGGCGGGCAATCCGGAGACAGTGACTTCAAACCCGGGAATGGCGCGGAGGGCGGCATTGCGGACAGTGATTTTTTGCTCCCACAATCCCGTCTGCCGATTCAACACCAAAGCGGATTTGCTGACAATGACGGGCTCCGGAATCGAGGGCAGATCAATGGTGAAGCTGCGCTGCGCGGCGGCTCCGGAAGCATCCGTGACCTCGACGGTGATGGTGGCGGAGCCGGCGGCATACGGCGCGTATTTGATGGTGAGTTTTCCGGAGGCGTCGAAGGAAAGCTGGGTGAAAAGGCCTGGAGCGGTGTTGGAGACCACGCGCCAGGTGAGCTGGTCCCCGGTGTCCGCATCGGCGACATAAGCACTGAAATCAATCACCTGGTCGGCCGCCGCGCCGCCCGCACTGACATTGGCCAGAGGGAAAGGAATGACCGGGGCGTCGTTCACAGGATCGATCCTGACGGAAAAAACCGTTTCGGTGGCGCCGCCATCGGCATCCGTGCAGACCACGGAGACATCGGTCGAACCGAAAGCATCCGCCGCGGGCAGAAGCGTTAGCGAGGAACCCTCCACTCGGACCGCGACCAGGGCAGGGTTGCCGGAGGCCGCACGGAATGTGAGGCCACTGTCAGGAGTTTCGATGTCCGCGAACGCCTCCGCGAGATTCAGGATCACCGGCGGGGCGTCCTCGTTCATGACCAGGGGCGAGAGCGTGCCTGCGGGAAGGTCATTGACGGAGGCCACATTGAACGTCAGGACGGAGTCGGCGAAGAGGCCCTCGGGGTCGGTGCCGCGCACGGTCACCGTCACGGACCCGTGCGCATTGCGCTTGAAAACGAGACGCATCGGGCTGCCTGGCAAAGGGGCAATCAGAACCTCGACCAAGTCGGGATTGGATAGGGCCTGAACGCTGTAACGGAGTGATGAGGCGGCGGATTCCTCGTCTGTGAACCACGCCGTCAGGTTGATGGATTCGGTCGCCGCATCCTCCAGCCGGTTCAGCGTGTGATTCGACCCGATGGGGTTGTCGTTCACGGGGGTCACGGATCCGGCTATCGTCAGGCTGGAGGTGAAGGATTTTTTGTCATCGGCGGTGACATTGATGGAGAAGCTGCCGTTGTGGGCGTTGAGCGGAGTGCCTGAAAAACGGACCATTCCGTTAGCGAGCGGCGAGGCGGCGAGCCACGACGGGAGGCCTGCGAAGGTTAGCGCGGGCACATCCGCATCCGGGTCCGTCACCTGCAGATCCCATGTGAAAGGCACGTCCTCGGTGGCAGCCATGGAGGCGGTGGGCGGGGTCAGCCTGGTGGGTTGATTCACCTTCCAGGTCCGGAGGATGGAGTCGGTGCCCACCGCGAAAAGCGTGCCGTCGGAATAAGTCAGGGGACCGCCGCCGGCAAGACGCTGGAGGGTGGTCCCGGTGGCCAGATCGAAGACCCAGGTCATCGTTTCCGAGGACACCAGCAAGGTATCCTCAAGGACGATGGGCTGATGCACGCCCATGACCGCGGCGGAGGCCCCGGCATCACGCGTGGGGTAAGTGCGGAGGGGATTGCCGGTGCGGGCGTCGTAGGTTTCCACGGAGACGGCTCCGATGAAATAAGCGTTTCCGTTTTTGATAGCGGGGCTGCCATTGTAGGTGCCGGTTTTCCGCCAAAGGATCCGCCGGGTGCCGAGGTCCACGGCGAAAATCTCCGTGGTGCTGCGCATGACGGCGATGCCATTTTCCGCGGCTGGAACCGTGTTCATGTCATAGCCGCGCCAATCCCAGGGAGCCGTGACCATGTAGTTGGCGGCACCGGAGGACAGATCGTGATTGATGAAAGCGCCGGAAACCCAGGAGTAGAGTTTCCCCTGATGGAGCAGCGGCGTCCAACTATCAAACTGCGACAGGCTTTGGAAAAACACCTCGGTGCCGTCCAAGCCGAACTTGTATATACCGCCATAGCTGCCGCCGTTCACGTAAATGCCGGTGTCATCGATGGTGGGGGCAAAATAATTTTCCCACTGCGCGCCGAAGGTGGACTTCCAAAGCAAGGTGCCGGTGCCGCCGTCATAACAACGCAGATCCGGCGTGTCGTTGGTGCCTTTGGCGCGCTGCATGTAGACTTTTCCACGATGATAGGTGGGCGGATTCACCCCGAAGGAGGTGGGCATGGAAGCTGACCAAAGTTTGGCGCCGGTGTCGATCGCATGGGCGGCGATGAACGGTCCTTCGCCAAAATAACCGCCTTGGACGGTGTAAACTTTTCCGCCGCCGGTGACGACCGGGTTGTTGCCGATTTGAGGAATGGTCCAGCCGGACAGGAATTTATGCTGGCTGAGCGTGGCCGGATAGGTGCCGGTGTGCGAGGTGTTGGCGCCGAAGGTCGGCCAGTCGCCGCCGAACCGGTCAGGGACCTGGTTGACGGTGATGACCATGGGCGCACTGTCCACCCAGACCCCACCGCGGGTGACGCGGACATGATAGGAACCGGCATCGGAGGCCTGGATATTTCCGATAGGCAGGGTGGCTCCGGTCCGGCCGCCGAGGGGGATGCCGTTTTGATACCATTGATAGGAAACGGGGGCGCCGGGGCCCACGATGACACTCAGCGTGAGGGGTTTTCCGTCGTCGCTCGTGACATCGCCCGAGGTTGTCAGGATCTCGGGAATGCCGCCGGCGGGAAGAACGGCCACGGTGAAGGATTGGGTGGTGGAATCGCCGGCGGCATCCTGCACGCGGAGGGAAAGGGCCAGATTTCCCGCGGAACCGGAAGGCGGGGTTCCTGACAAAAGCGCCTGCCCTGGGCGGGTGGCGGACAAAGTGAGCCAGGACGGCAGGGGAGCGGCGGGGGAGATGGTCAGGAGGTCGCCGGCATTCTCATCATAGGCGGAAACGGTGTATTGATAGTTTTTCCCGACCTCCGCGAAGAGCGTGGGTGAAGAGGTGGTGTAGGGCGCGAGGTTCGCGTTGGGGTCGTGCAGATGCACCGTGAACCCGGGGATGGCATTGTTGTCACTTTGATAGAGCGTGGCGACATAGCGGTTTGTCAGGGCCACGCCCACGCCGAGTCGCTGGAGATTCCGCAAGGAACCGGGCAATGCGGGGGCGATGGCGGGCCAATTGTTGGCGGCGACACTGCGGTGGAGCCAGACCGTATTGGAATCCGACTCATTGTAACTGCTGTAATCCGAGGGATTCCCCACCGCGAGAAGATCCCCGGTGGCGGCCAGCCGGGACGAGAATGAAGTGTCGGTCCGCGCTCCGCCGGCGCGGGGAATTTGTGTCAGGAGCGTCCATGAGGTGCCAGTGCCTTTTTGATAGACAAAGACGCGGCCGTCCGACAGTTCCTTGGCGGTTCCGATGAAAAGGCGGTTGCCGGAAATGGTCAGGCCATAACCGAATCCGCGGTTGGTGGCCGGGAACGGACAGGGAATGGCGGCGGTGCGGGTCCATGTGGTGCCGGTGCCGCGCGTCCAGATATCCACGCCTCCGGCACTCACGGAACTGACCGTGCGGTTGGGGCTGGCGATGGCAATGAAACCGTCCCCGAGCGCGGCGGACTTTCCGAACTGGGAATAATAGCTGGGCGCGGTCTCGCTGATGGAGGCCTGCCTGACAAGAGTCGCGGCATCGAAAATCTCAACCGCTCCCGCCTGGGTGTAGCTGCCGACCGTGGCCCCGGGGCTGCTGACCAGCAGCAGGTTGCCATCGAAGGACAGGGAAGCGCCGAACTCGTCGCCGAAGATTTTGGAGGGGGACTGAAGGGTGCGTCCGGTCGCGGTCCATTGGCGGGTGGCGGTGTCCCGGCGGTATTCAAAAAGACGGCCACCGCTTTCGTGAAGTGGCGCGGAAATCCAGGCCACGCCATTTTTGATGGCGATGGCGGCGCCGAAGTTCGCGGAGGCGGAAGCCAGGGCGACGGCGGGTTTGTCGATTTTCTGCGTGCGTTCCCACTCCTCCATTCCTGGCTTTTTATCGTGGACGAGGACTTGGCCGGGAGCGTTGCTGTAATCTGCGGAGAACGACGGATAACCTGTCAGGATGGTGGTCCCTTCCATGGCGATGGAGGGAGCGCGGGAGGCGCTGGAGCTGATGGTGGGACCGCGGTTGAGGCCAAGGAATTCCAACGCTCCGGAGAATCGCTGCACGGCGCCTTTGACCGTTTGCCCGGCGAGGACGGTGTCCACGCGCCACCACCAGATGCCGCCGGTGCGGAAGGCCGCGCCAAGGGGAATGCTGGCGGAGGTGTCGGCGGAGCCGAGATAATAAGGAGCATCCTGGCCGGCGGCGTTCAGGACGCCGGCAGGGTCGGTGCCGAAGTAGACCTTATAACCAAGAGCCGCGCTGTTGGGCGTCCATGTCAGGGTGGCGGGCATGGCGCTGAGCACTTCGCCGTCCTCGGGGCTGGGGCCGGGGAAATCGCCCAGGGTCGAAAGGTTGACCCTGGCAAGTGCATTGCTCACATTATGCCAATAGAAAAAGGCGGGAGGATTTCCGGCGACGGCGGACACGGTCGCGCTGACATTGACGGGAGCCTGCCACAGCGGCGTCATGGTGCGCTCGCGCCACGCCTGGGTCGCTCCGAAAACGATGCCCGTCTGCGGACTCACCGCATAAACTTCCGCCGGATAGGTTTGCAGAATTTGCGTCAGGTCCGCGGAGAGTTTGTGCTTTTTGACAAAGGCGGCCGAGCCATCCGCGCGGACGAGGAGCGGCGTGTCCAGGGGATCGCGCGGCAAGGCGACCCCGCCGCTTCCGAAGGTGGCGGAGGCTCCGGCGGTGTCCAGGGTGACGGCTTGGGAATTCGCGATCCCGGCGGACCATCCATACTGCGTCCAGGCGGACAATCCATTGCCCGCAGCGTTCCGCGTGATGTCGCCAAATCCATACGTGGGGTCCGCCAGGAGCGGCGTGCCTGTCTCGAGGCCCGTGGCGAAATCCATGGTGTGCAGTCGCGGAGCCCATTCTCCATCCGTCCAGTAAACTTTGGTCCCGGCTCCGGCGGCGACGCGATAACGGACGGCGGGGTCGCTGTGGTCATCACTGGTGCCCAGGGCTTTATCGCTGCTGGACCAGTCATTCAAATTCACCCGGTGCATGCGGCGCGCGCCCCTGGTGATGGCATACAGATATTGGCCATCGGCGGTGATATCAAATCCGGTGGGGTTTTCCGTCAGGGGAAGAACCCGCTCGATCAGGTTGGTGTCGGTATTGATAGCAACCAGTGATCCTGACAAATTCGCGGGACGTTGCAGGGCATAGAGCCGCGGACGCGTCGGGTCTGCCAGGAGGGCCACGTAGGCAGGATTCTCCATGGTCAATTTCACTGGAATCGTGGCCGTGCCGCCGCCGGAACTCAGGGTGACGTTGCCTGTGAAAACTCCTGCCGCGAGGCCGGCGGGGTTGACCCTGACGTCCAGAAGCTCTCCCGCCACACCGGTAGGGCTGCCGACCGAAAGCCAGGCCGTGCCGGTGGAAGCCGCCGTCCAGGCCGTGCCCGCCGCGCCGGCGACCGGAAGTTTGATGGAATAAATCGGAGCTCCGGTGATGGATTTGGTCTCGAGGGAGACAGGGGAAATGCTGACCGGGAGGCTGCGGAAACCAATGACCGTGCCCGCCGTCGTGGCTGTCAGCCCCACGGCGTCGATGCGGTAATAAAACTGTCCGCCCAAGGGGACCAGACCGGCAGCCAAATCCCACCAGGCGTTGAAGGCCTCTCCCAAATATTGAGCGGAAGTGGTGGTGGCCGCCGCGACCTGCGCGGCGTCGGTGCCGAAATAAACACGATAGCGGATCGCCGAGGGAATCACGTCCCAGGACAAGCGCGCGACCGGTGAAAGTTGGAAGGATCCGGCAGCGGGTTGCCCGTTGGTGCCGGGAGGCGGGACGGGCGCGAGGGTGGACATTTCCACAAAACCCACCGCCTTGGTGGCGGCATTGAAATAACAATACACCGACTGATCCCCGCTGACCGCCGTGACCGTGCTGGAAACCGGCAGATTGGCGACCACCAGCCGGTTGATGGGATTGTAAACTTTCTGCGCGGAGAACGCCAACTCCCCGCGCTGCGTGGTGGCCACGATGTCCTCCGCCAGTTCCGGCATGGTCACCAAATCCGCATTCACAATCTGCCGTCCCCAGAAAAACCGCTGCCCGTCCGGACTCATCACCAGACTGGAAGCCGTTCCCCCGGATCCGCCGGCGCCCGCGGTTTTCACATCATTCCATCGATCCGTGCTAACGTTATATCGCTGCACCGTATTGCTCCCGGTCGATGCATGATAGTAATAACGCCCCGTCGGTTCCACCCTGCCATCGCCCAGGGCCAGATAGCTGATCGGCTCCGGAAAAACCGCGCCCGTGGCGGAGTTTACAATGGTCAGGCTGGCCGCTGAGTTTTGGGATTCCAGATAAAGCCGCCCCGCCTTCCCGGCCGCGATCCGGGTGATGCCGGAAGCCGAGGGCAATGGGGTCAAAAAAGTCCCGGCGGCGGCATCGATGACCAGGATCTTCCCGGATTGCAGACTGCTCACATAGATCCGGCCCTCCTGGTTGTTCAGCGTCAGATCCGTGGCGCCATATCCCGCCGGCAAAGCATGCGTGATGACCCGGCTCGTGGAGTTGATAAACACCACATAGCCCGAAGGCGCCGTTGCCGTGCCCGGATGCAAACCATAAATAAAAGGACGCGCCGGGTCCGGAATCATCTTGGTCAGGCCAAGGTCGAAAATCTCCAGACGCACCGGCACCGAAGCCGCGACACCGGCGAAAACGATATCGATTTTTCCGGAATACTGTCCGACGGCCAGACCGGTGGTGTTGAAGGTCGCCGTGATCGGCTGCCCGCTGGCTCCACTGCCGGCTGAAAGCGTCAGCCAGGACAGGGACTCGCTGGCCGCCCACGTGCCGGGAACAGCGGCGGAAGTTGTCAGGGACACCACGCGCTCCGGCGCGCCCCGTGGGTGGAAAACCTCCACATTGCTGGCGGAAAGCACCAGCGGCGAAACCGTGAATTTCCTGACAACTCCCGTGGTCGTCGTGGAAACGCCCACCGGATCCACCCGCCAGAAATAGCTATTGCCGGCGACGAGGGCCGGCAGGGGGAATTGATAGTCCACCGTCTCGCCCAGCCACGCGGCGCCCGAGGTGCCGGTGGCAGCGGCCACCGCGGCGGCATCGGTGCCAAAATAAACACGGTATTTCACCGCTGAAGGCACCATGTCCCACGATAGCTTGGAGACCGGGGCAAACACGGTGGAATCGGCCGCCGGCTGGAAGTTGGTGCCCGGCACCGTTAGGGGGAAAATGGGCCCCAGGGCCACAAAACCCACCGCCTTGCTGGTGGGATTGAAATAACAAACAGCGGATTGATCCCCGCACACCGCGCTCACCGTGGTGGACACAGGCAGGGTGCCCACCTGGGCGCCGGTATCGGCATTCAGGATTTTCTGCGCGGTGATCGCCAGTTCGCCCTGCTGGGTGGTGCTGTAGACCTCCTCGCCAAGATTGCGCAGCAGGTTCAGCTCGGAATCATAGGTCTGCGTCTGCCAGAACAAACGCGTGCCGTCCGGAGACATCACCAGATTCCGCGAGCCATAACCATATCCCGGCGGGGAGGATTTGATCCGCGTCAACACATCCGACGCGGTCGTGTATTTCACGATGTAAGCGGACGAGATGTTGCTGTCACTATGATAGTAGAACCGCCCCGTGGGATCCGTCTCCCCATCCCCGGCGCGGATGGAGGACAATGGATCGCCCACCGTGGCTCCGGTGACCGAATTCAAAACCGACAGGTGGACCCACTGATCCTGACCTTCCGCATACAACCGCCCGGCGCGGCCGGCATTCAATTTATAGACATCCAATCCCGCCACGATCGGAGAAAGAACAGTCAGGGTATTGAGATCAATAACCTGAATCCGGGACGCCCTCCAATTGGTCACATAGAGTTTTCCCTCCTGATGGTTGATCGTCAGATCCGTCGCGCCCACCCCCACCGGCAAGGCATGGGAAATGCGGCGTGTGGCGGTGTC
>JAQGPD010000500.1 GCA_028293305.1 Verrucomicrobiales bacterium
TTGAAGCAGATGGAATCGGCGGAGGACCGGTTTGAGCGGGATCGGGAAAACGGCCCGGGGTGAGCTGTTCCTCCCCTATGGATCCGCCGCCGGATGCTTCAGGGTGCTTTGGTCAAAATCACACGCACCGGTTTCGGTCCGGAAATGTTGACGAATGCGTGCGGGGCGTAGCCGTCCTTGCCCACGTTGAACCACTCGCGTTTTTGAAATTCCGGTCCAAATCTGGCGTGCCCTTTGGAGTTGGTGAGAACCGGTTTATAATTGATGGAGGCGCTGACGGGTTCCACCTCCGCCCGGGCGACCGGACTTCCGGCATTATCCAGGACAATAACATCCGGGGGCAGCAGTCCGCAGGAGGCCAGCGGCATGACGGCGGTTAGGAGGGACGTTGAAAAAATCAGCGGTTTCATGTCGACGGATGGAGGTCATCCCGGAGATCAAAAAGGTGTTATTCCACCACCAGCGGGACATTGGCGGTGGAGGCGTTGTTTTTGTTATCGGCGAGCCATAAATAGACGCGGTATTTTCCTGGTTTGGCCGGCGCGCGGAGGTCCATTTTGGGGCCGGGAGGTGTGGGCGGCAGGCAATCCGGCATGGGGGCGGGCATGGGCGGGCTGACTCCGTTGTCATGCCCGGTCTGCTGCGGAAGCACGGCCCAGCGGTATTCCAAGGGGTCGCCATCCGGGTCGGAACCGGTGGTCGCCACCGTGAAAGCCGTGCCGGGCGCGACGGGTTTTTGGGGAACTCCAGCGAGAGGTGTCAGGCTGGGGGCGGAGTTTCCGGGGGCTTTTCCGGTCCAGCGCTGCTGCAGCACGCCCACGGCGGGGGTGGACTCGCCGCGGTCGGTGAGGAGGCCGAACCAGGTGACCGATCCTTCATTTTTCCAACCCCAGATGAAGGCATAACTGCCGAGGCATCCATGGTCCGGCTTCAGCGCGGCATCGTAGGCGAAGGCCATGGCGGTGGCTTTTTCCGTGCCCGTGGGTTCCAGGGGCATATCGCCGGCGCCGCGGGGGCGTTCCCAGAAACCGGGGGTGCCCCACTCCGTGACGAGCCAGGGCCGCGCCCAGTTCAGGTCGTGCAGCGTTTTCCGCAGGGAGGGCAGGGCGCCGTAGGTATTCACGCCGAGATAGTCCAATGCCGGTGCGTGTTCATTCAGGTTATTGATTTTGGCGGCATTCACTCCGGCGACAGCGGTGAAGGAGGGATGGGCGGGATCCAGTTCCCTGACAAGAAGCGCGAGGCGGTTCAGCTGCTTCCAGAAGTCCACATTGTCGCCACCGCCCTCGGCCTCATTTCCCAGCCCCCAGGCGAGCAGGGCGGGGTGATCGCGGTGGGCGAGGACGTCTTTTTTGACGCGTTCCGCCTGCTTGGCGCAATGCCCGGGATTGTGATAGGAAAACCAATTGCATTCCGACTCCAGCCAAATGCCGGCGCTCACTGACAGATTCGAGGCGGCGGCGGCATCCAGTTTTTTGCCCAGATCCTCCGTGCCCCAGGTGCGGATGCTGTTGGCGCCCAGAGCGGCCAGCCGGGGGAGTTGTTCCTCGCCGCCGGCGCCTTTCACAAAATAGGGTTGGCCGCCGCGGATGAAGCCGTCAGGGGTGATTTTGACGGGGACCGGCGCGGCCGTGAGGGCGAGGGGCAGCGCGAGAAAAAGCAGGGCTCGGTGGATCATGAAGGGAGCGGAGTGTGGGGTGGAGCTGGCGTGGGGAGCCGGCCGGATCGTGGCTGATGAAGGCTCGGAATGGCCGCCGGGAAGGTGGCGGAACGGTAACGGCGGGGGCCGGAAAGGGTAGGTGAAATTTCGGGAAGTTTCCGGCGGAATCCAGCGATGCGCTTGACGGTTTGAACGGCGGTGCGACTGGATGCCATATGAAGGTTGCTTTCCATCGGGCTGGGATGGCTCTGCTGTTGGCGGGTGCCGGGATGGCGCGTGGGGATGAAAAAGGAACGGTGATGGTGGGGATGGAGGAATTCATCGGCGGCACCGGCGAGAGCGCGGCGCAGGAGGTGAAGGAGGATTTGAACCGGAGTGGGGTCTTGAAAATCAAGGACGGCGGGGCGCCGGCGGAGTCGGGCTGGGTGCTGCGGGGCAGTTCTTCCGCGGGGCGGATTGATGGCGCATTGCTGGATCCAAAGGGCGCGGTGGTGTTTAATAACCATTACAATGAGCCGGACCTCATGGACAACGCCCACGCCTTCGCGGACGACGTGGTCACGGCCATCACGCAGGGGCGGGGAATCGCGGCGACCAAGATTGCTTTTGTCAGCTGGAGGAGCGGAGCTTCGGAAATTTACCTGGCCGACAGCGATGGCGGGCGTTTGCAGCAGGTCACGTCGGGCGGGGCCTTGAAAGGCGCTCCCTCCCTGGGGCCGGGCGCCATTCTTCTGGCTTACACTTCGTGGAACAGCGGATTCGCCGACGTTATTTTAAAGGACCTCCGCTTTGGCACGGAGCGGCCGGTGCTCAGCGCACCGGGCACGAACAGCGGGGCGGCTTTTTCGCCGGATGGGGCGCGGCTGGCGCTGTCCATGAGTTATGAGGGCGATACCGAAATCTACGTGTCCAACCTGAGCGGCTCGCGCACCCGGAGGATCACGGAATCCAAAAGCGTGGAGTTTTCCCCCGCCTGGTCGCCGGATGGAAACCGGCTGGTTTTCTGCTCGGACGCCAATGGCGCGCCCCAGCTTTTTGTGGTGCCGCGGCAGGGCGGGGAGCCCGAGCGGCTGGACACCGGCTACCGTCATAACACATCCCCCGAGTGGTCCCCGGACGGGGCGCACATCGCCTTCACCGGCCGGCAAAGCACGGGCGCGGCGGTGGTGCTTTATGATCTGGCCTCCGGCAAAAGCCGGGCGTTGCTGCCCCAGGCGGAGGACCCGGCATGGGCTCCCGACGGGCGGCATCTCGCGGCGGTGCAGGGGGATTCCCTCGTGGTGGTGGACACCGTCACCGGCGAAAAACGCACCATTTTGAGCGGCTTCAACCGGCTGGCGGAACCGACCTGGTCCCGTTAGGCCCCGGAACTTCACTCCCATGCAAAGGATTTGTTATTATCTGCTGATTCCGCTGATCGCCGGCGGGCTGTCAGGCTGCGCCTCGACCGATGCCGCCTCCGACGATCCCGATGCGGAGGGCGGTGCCGGGGATTCGCCGCGGCGTTCCTCCATGCCGGCCTACACCTCGCAGGAAGTGACCCGGAATGCTGTGGAGGGCATCCAATTCGGCGATGCCTCCAGCGAAATCGACGAAAGCCAAAAGCCCCGCCTGAAGGCCGTGGCCACCTATCTGAAAGTCCGGGCCGAACGGGTCATCGTGGCCGGCGGGGCGGAGGTGACGAGTCCCGAGTATGCCCGGCAATTGGGCCAGCAACGGGCCTTGGCGGTGCGCCAGGCGCTGATCCGCGAAGGCATTCCCGCCAACAAAATCGTGACCGCCAGCTACGGTTTGTATCTCCCCGGCAAGGGCGGTGACCGCGTGGAATTCGGGTTCCTGCCGACCGGTGAAAAACCGTTCTGACTTATTCCCGCGCAGGCTCCGCGGAGCCGTGGGAAGTTAGGACCTTGGTGGTCAGGACACGAAGCACCGCTGGAAAATGCCGCGCCAATGCGAGGGTGGCATCGCCGATAAATCGATGGGTCACGGCGAGGCGTGAGAGCTGATTGATCCACAGCCGGCGGTGATAGAGCCGGCGATGGGATGCTTGATAGGACCGCGCCGCCATGGCATCGCCGCGAACGCATCCAAACGCCGCGGTGGCCGCGAGTTGGCCGCTGCGGAGGGCGTAATAAATGCCTTCGCCGGTGAAGGGTTCGACCACCCGGGCGGCATCCCCTGCCAGGAAAACACCTTCCGCGGGTGCCGGGGGAAGGTCGGCGCGCTGCAACGGAGCGATGCTGTGCCATGCCTGCCCGGCGTCCAATCCGAAGCGTTCTTCGGCAGCCGCGCGGGTGGCGGAAAGTCCGGCCTTGTCGCTGACGAGGCAGAGATTCATGCGGAGATCATCCACCGGCGCGATGCCGATGTAGCCGCGGGGCAGGATTTCCAGTGAGACGGCGCCGCGCTGACCATCCGCCAGCGGGGCGTGGGTTTGGATCGCAACGCGGTCGTGTTTGGACTGGAGCACGAGCCCTAGCACTCGGCAGGTGGACGAGTTTCTGCCATCGGCGGCGATGAGCGTCGTGGCTGTCAGGGTGACGCCCGGAGTGCTCAGGGACCAACCCGGACGAAGCGCCTGCACCGCCGTCACCGGGTGGCCGGAAAATAAGGAGAGCTGGCCTGGCGGAGCGATTTTAGTCAGCTCCTGCAGCAGGGCCTGATCAAAGGATTCACGTGTCACCGCGCGCTCGATGCCTGGGGGAATGGGGATTTCCAGCTCCCTTCCGCATGAGGAGCGGAACCGGACTTTTTCAATGACGGCATGGGGCAGGCGGTCGATGACGGATGCGACGCCGAGAGATCGCAGCACCGGCCACACTGCTGGATTGAGGCAGTCGCCGCAGACTTTGTGGCGCGGGAAATGGGCCCGCTCGATGAGTGCGGTTTTCAAGCCCAGTCGGACGGCGGCCAAGGCGGCGGCCACACCGGCGGGGCCGGCCCCGCAGATGGCGATATCAAAATGTTCCGGCATGGGCTTGCTGCAACTACGGCTGACGATAGCCGTGGGTGCCACCAAGTTCCAGACATTCGCCGACGGGTCGCAAACCCTGCGAGGGCGTGGGGTCCGCGAGACAGGCCGCGGCCGCGCAAACGCCGATGCGCAGGCATTCCGCGGCGGGCAGATTCTCATGCAGCCCGAACACAAACCCGGCGGCGAAAGCATCGCCGGCGCCGGTCGCTCCTTTGATATAACCGGCGGGAAGATTCAGTGAGGACTGCCGCACGCAACCTGCCGCATCCGCGGTGACGGCGCCTTCCACGGCATGGATGGTGACGCTTTTCCTGACGCCGGCGGCCAACAGGGCACGCGCTGCGGATTCCATGGCATCCAAGTCCGGCGATCCATCGCCGCGCCGGAGTTGGCGGTCGGTTATTTGCCCGGCTTCAAGTTCGTTCAGAATGAAATGATCAATCCAGGGCAAAGCTGTGAGCGTGCCGGCGATGAGGTCGGGATGGGCGACGCTAACCATATCCACGACGGTGGTGAATCCTGTCAGGACGGCTTTTTCCAGGAGGTGCGAAGCGGCGCTGCGGGCATCCGGACCGGTGGCGTCCATGGTGTCCAGCAGCATGAGATAGCCCAGATAAAAAAGCCGGGCCTGGCTGGCGGAGAGGTCGATGTCCTCCGGGCTGAAGGCTGCATTGGCGCCGCGGTGATGGAAGAAAGTGCGGCGGCCGGTTTTGATGGCGGTGAAGGCGTCGGTGTAGCTGGTGCTGAGTCCCTGGCGCGGCCGGAGCTGGCGGATGTCGATGTTATGCTGCCGGCAGTCCTCCAGGATCCAGTCGGCGGCGGGATCGGTGCCGAGGAGACCGGCGGCCTCCAAGGGAAAAGGCGCGCCCAGTTTGGCGAGATCGATGAGCAGATTGTAGGCGCCGCCGCCGTTGCTGGTTTGCTCGCTGTGGATGGTGGCCAGCATTTCCTCGGCGGGCCAGGCATCGATCAGCTTCACGTGATCGACAATAAAATTTCCGGCGGCGAGCAGGCCATGGCGGGAGGGAGCGGGGGAGGGATCGGGCATGGGGCGAGATTGGCAGGAGGCTGAGTCGGGTGCAAGTCCTCCAAACGCACATTGGCGCGGAACTTTTGCATGAGGTTGCAAATAGAATGCTGGGCCGGAAGGACGTGTCGGGGCTGAATGACGTGGCGGGATGGAGTATCGCGTGGCTTTGTGGGATGTGAAACCCTCCGGAGCGCTATCCGGACGGTGGCAAAGCGCCGGGGCCGGTGTTGAATCAGGGGATGCAGAATGGCACGGTATTAATCACGGGCTGCCGCGCGCCGGTGGCTTTGGAATGGGCGCGCCAACTCGCGGCGGCGGGTTGGAGGGTGGTGGGCGCGGATTCCATGCC
>JAQGPD010000508.1 GCA_028293305.1 Verrucomicrobiales bacterium
GATGAAGCCGAGTGCATAGGCGGCGTCGCCATAGGTGCTGCTTCCACCATCAAAAGCGATGGCGGTGGCCACACTTCCGTTTTGATCGTCTCCAGCCCGTAGACGCATATCCACTGTGCCTGCATAGTCATTCTGACCTTGTTGGAAAATGACCTGGACCGGATCCGCGGAGGCGGAAAGGGTGGACGCGGCAAGCAGGGCCGAAGCGGTGAACCAATTGAGGGAGAAGGGTTTTTCCATGCGGCAGCCCTTCCACCATGACCCCGCCGGCGGCAAATTGCGTCGGGTGAATAAACCGACACATTTGCTATTCATGGAAACTTCACACAACAGCCGAACGGTTTTGACGAAATAGCGGTTTATGCTTTATTCATACTTTTATGAGTTCAGCGTCCCTCACCTCCACCCGGAAAACCGCCTCCGCCGGCTGCCTGATTCCTTTCGGTTTGATTTTCCTGGCAGCCGGGCTGGCGGTCTGTTGGTTCTCCTGGGCCAGGCTCCTGACAAAAGTCGCGGAGGTGCGCAAATGGACAGCGACCCCTTGTCAGGTGACTCAATGGGAAACGGCGGTCAACTCATCCGGGGGAGAAGTTTATAGTGTCTCGCCGAAGCTGGCCTATCAATATCAGGCGGGAGGAAAATCCCTGACAGGAACGACCTATGACGTGGCGGAATCGACCACCCCCACGCTGAACTCGCTGGAGGAGG
Source organism: Verrucomicrobiales bacterium (assembly GCA_028293305.1). GTDB lineage: Bacteria > Verrucomicrobiota > Verrucomicrobiia > Verrucomicrobiales > V1-33 > CAIZWU01. The sequence continues at coordinate 709 of JAQGPD010000508.1, forward strand.
AAGGCGTGGCGGCGCGGCGCGGACCGGCGGTTTGCTATGTGAATCCGGCGCATCCGGAGGAGTCCACTTTCATCAAGCCCACCTATCTGATAGGCGGCGCGGTGCTGGCGTTCGGCGCGGTCTTCGCGGCCGTGGGCGGAGGACTGGTCCTGGCCGGCATTGCGGGCATCCTGCGCCGGTTGGCGGGCGGGTCCGCGTCCGGCGGAATGTCGAAGGGATGCGCCGGCGGGATCGTGGCGCCTTTGTTGAGCCTGGTGTTCGCTGTGGCGGGATTCGCGGTGTGGAAGTTCGCCATCCACAACCAGCCGGACTGGGGCGCGATCAGTCAGCGCATGGTGGAAGTGCCCGCCAAAGTCCTCGCCAGCGGCGTCAGCAAACACACCAGCAGCGGCAAAAACAGCTCCACGAGCTACAAAGCCAAAGTGGCTTTTGAATATGAATACAACGGCCGCGTTTGGCGCTCGGGTTGGTTGAATTTCGACCAGGGATCGACCTCCAGCAGCAACTCAGCCAAAGCCTACGAGGCGGCGGCCCGTCATCCCTCGGGCAGCAGCACGAAGGCCTGGGTGGATCCGGTGGCACCCTGGCAGGCGGTGTTGGAAAAAACCGGCGGCAACCGCTGGTGGCTGTGGATTTTCCCTATCATCTTCGGCGGGATCGGGGTGTTGGGATTGTTGGGTTGGCTGTTTAAAATGACCGCCCTGGGGAACGCGCTGTTCGCCACGCGGCGTCTGCCCGGCGGTGGTTCCGGGATGTAAAACGGCATTGCCCGGCGCGTCCTCCGGGGCGAGGGACGCGTTCCTCAAGGAGAAACGATGGGAGTGCTGACGCCGGAGTATAAAGAGTCGCCGAAGACCTGGGACGAGGTCGCGGCGGGGCGGGAGTGGTGCGCCCGCGCGGCGGAGGCGGCGGTTTTCCAAAAGAAGCTGGCGACGGTGGCGGCAGGTCCGGCGAAGCGTGGAAAAACCAAACGCGTGGTGCTGGAGCAGGTCTCGGACGCGGCCCAGGGATTCGCCGTTTCCATGGTCCTGCACCGCTTGGAAAATGAGCAGACGCCGCGCCGGGTCTGGGTCCTGGCGCGGGATTTGAAAGCACAGGAAATCCTGTCACAGGACCTGGCGACGTGGTGGGGCGTGGCGATTTTTTTCCCGGAGGCGGAGGAGCTGCGGACGGAGGACTCCCTGCCGGACCTGGAGGCGCAGGCGGAGCGTCTGGCCCTGCTGCAAATGCTGGCGGAGCCGGCCGCGAAAACCGAGGTTTTGTTATTGAATGTGGCGTCGCTTTCCGAAATGGTGCCGCCTCCCGGCGCGCTCGCGGCCTCACGCCTGACGTTGCGCGCGGGCATGGAAATCGAGTTGGAATCCGTGGTGAAACAACTGGAGACCGCCGGCTACGAACGCCAGCCGCAGGTGGGCGAGCGCGGGCAATTCGCGGTGCGCGGCGGCATTCTGGATGTCTATGCCTGGCAAAGCGAACTGCCGCTGCGGGCGGAGTTTTTCGACCGCGAGGTGGAGAGTCTGCGCACCTTTGATCCTGACAGCCAGGTGTCCGTGGGCAAGCTGGAGGAGGGCTCGATCTTGCTCAAAGTGGATGGCGGAGGAGGAGGAGAGGAGGGCGGCCTGGTTTTGTTATCGGAGTGCATCGGAAAAGGCGATGTGGTCATCGCGGTGGATCCGGAGACGGACCTGCCGGAGGCGACGGTTTGGATAGGATCGGGCGCGGATCCGGCGGCGGTGGCGGTGGAGGATGCGCGCACGGCTTGTGAGGATTTGCCCATGGGGGAATTCGATGCCGGGGACTTCGTGGTGCATCAGGCGAGGCGTTCGGAGTTCGTCGCGCAGCTGCAGCGCTGGCATGCGGAAGGCTGGCGGGCGGTGATGTTTTTCAATAACGAGGGGGAGATCGAGCGGTTCCGGGAAATGATGGAATCGGAGGCCTTGGAGCAGGAGATTTTGGAGACCAGGCTGGGTCGGGTGAGCCGTGGATTCAGCGTGCCTTCGGCAAAGCTGGCGGTGCTGAGCGATGCGGAGATTTTCGGCCGCTATCAACACAGCCGCGCGCGCCGGCTCATCAGCGGCACGCGCCGGCAACGCTCGCGGAAGGCGCCGTTGGATTTGTCGGACATCGCGGACGGCGACTTCGTGGTGCACCAGGAATACGGCATTGGAAAATACCGCGGGCTCATCCAGCGCGCCGCCCCTAACGGCTTGGAGGAGGACGTGGTGGTGCTGGAATATGCGGACGACAGCAAGCTCTATGTCCCCCTGCCCCAAGCCTGGATGATCAGCCGTTATGTCGGCGTGGGGAAACGCACGCCGGACCTGAATACGCTAGGCGATGGACGGTGGACGAAAACGAAAAAAGCGGCGGAGCGTTCCATTTTTGAATACGCCGAAAACCTGCTGGGCATGCAGGCGCAGCGGCAAACCGGAAAAGGTTATGCGCACCCGCCGGACACACGATGGCAGGGGGAATTCGAGGGCTCGTTTTTATACAAGGAAACCGTGGACCAGCTGCGCGCGATCGAGGACACGAAGCGTGACATGGAGGACGAGCGTGCGATGGACCGGCTCATTTGCGGGGATGTGGGATTCGGAAAAACAGAGGTCGCCATCCGCGCCGCGTTCAAAGCGGTGATGGGCGGAAAACAGGTCGCCATGCTGGCTCCCACCACCGTGCTCAGCCAGCAGCACTATCAAAATCTCCGCGAGCGGTTTTCCGACTATCCGGTCCGGGTGGAAGTGCTGAACCGGTTCCGCAGCGCGGCGGAATCGAAGAAGGTGCTACAGGCTCTGGCGGCGGGGGATGTGGATGTTTTGGTGGGGACGCACCGGCTGATTTCGAAGGACGTGCACTTCAAAAACCTGGGCCTCGCCATCGTGGACGAGGAGCAGCGCTTCGGCGTGAAGCATAAGGAAAAATTCAAGGAGCTGTTCCATCTAGTGGACGTCCTGACACTTTCCGCCACGCCCATTCCGCGCACGCTTTACATGGCGTTGATGGGCGTGCGCGACATGAGCACCATCGACACGGCGCCACCCAACCGCACGCCGGTGGAGACGACCATTTGCGCCTACGACGAACGCGTGGTGAAGCGCGCGCTGGAGCGCGAATTGAAACGCAAAGGCCAGGTTTATTTCCTGCATAACCGCGTCGCCAGCATCGAGCGCACTGCTGACAAAATCCGCTCGCTTTGCCCGCCCGGCACCCGCGTGGACGTGGGCCACGGCCAGATGGAGGAGGGGATGCTGGAGGATGTCATGGCGCGGTTTGTGAATGCTGAAACGGATGTCCTGGTGAGCACCACGATCATTGAAAGTGGCATCGATATTCCCAACGCCAACACCATCATCATCGACCGCGCGGACCTTTTCGGCCTGGCGGATCTCTATCAACTCCGGGGCCGCGTGGGCCGTGCCGGGCACAAGGCGTATGCTTTTCTGATGATCCCGCGCAGTCAGATGACGACCGGCGATGCCAGGAAACGCATCAATGCGATGAAGCAATACACGGCCCTTGGCTCCGGTTTTAAGATCGCCATGCGCGACCTGGAAATCCGCGGCGCAGGCAATTTGCTGGGCACGCAGCAAAGCGGACATATCATCGCGGTGGGTTTCGAGATGTATTGTCAGATGCTGAAATCCGCGGTCAACAAACATCAGGGCAAACGCGCCACCGGCCGGGTGGAAACGGTCATGGCGATCGACTTCGTGGCCTTCAATGAAGCTGCCTGGCTGGAGGCCAAGGACAAAAAACTGCCGGCTTTTATCCCCTCAAGTTACATCACGGAACCCACGCAGCGCATCCCTGCCTATCGTCAAATCGCGGAAGTCACCAGCCTGCGCGAGTTGGCGGAACTGACCCGCCAGTGGCGCGACCGCTATGGCCGGCCGCCGCATTCCGTGGAGAATCTGCTGCGCTGCACCGAGCTGAAAATTCAAGCGCATAACAAAGGAATAACAACTGTCGAGATCAAGGACCACAAGTTGATGTTGTCGAAAAACGGGGACTTCATCCTCATCGGCGGCAAGTTCCCGCGCCTCCGCGAAAAGGCCGCGCCGGTGCACCGGTTGGAGGAGGCGCTGAATCTTTTGAAGCAACTTTGAATCATAGGACCGGCTTTTTGGCGGAAGCGAATAACTGTTCATCATTCCAGTTCCTGGGCCTGGCGATTTTTTTCTAATCGGTGGAAAGTTTCAGGGGGTTGGACGAAATGGTCGATTCCAGTCGGACAAAATGCCAGTTTGTCCCCGCTTCATCAGCCGCCAGCCGCCGAGTTTACCTATGAAAATGCTTTCCCTCATCCGAGCCGCCACCGCCCTTTTGGTCATGGGCTCCTGCCACGCCCTCGCGGCGGAGGCCACCAACGGCATCGCCGCCGTCGTGAACGGACGCCCGATTCTCCGTTCGGAAGTCGAGGAGGTCATTAAAATGCAGGAGATGGAACTCCGCCGGAACATCGCTGACAAAGTCGAGCTGGACCGCGAGCTGGGCGAGCTGCAGAAAAAAGCGCTCGATTCCCTCGTGGAGCAGGAGCTGATCCTCAAGGAGTTTGAGCCCTTTGAAGCCAATTTCCGGGAAAAGGTGAATGCCTACGCCGACGAGTATATCAAAACCAAATTCATCCGCGACCTGTTCAAGGGTGACCGCGCGGAGTTCATGAAACAGCTCAACGCCAGCGGGATCAGCTATAAAAAATTCCACGAGAAACAGCGCACGAATGTCATCATGCAGATGATGCGCGGGCAGAATGTGAAGGATGTCGGCTATGTGACCTCCGATGAAAAGGCCGCCTATCTCAAGGCGCACTCCGAGGATTTCCGTGAGGGCGATCAGCTGAAACTGTGGTCCATCTCCATCCCGAAAGTCAGTGAGGAAATCGGCACCACCCCGACCTCCCAGATGGCGCTGGCCAAGGAAATCCGCACCAAGCTGGGCCGCGGCGACGACTTCGCGACGCTGGCCCGGACCTATTCCCAGGACAGCAAGTCCTCCAACGGCGGGGACTGGGGCGTGATCACCAAAAAGGATCTCACCCCCCGCATGGCGAAACTCGTCTTTGCCCTGCCGGCGAAAAAAGTCAGTGATGTGGTGGAGTTCGAGGGCAATTATTACGTCTTTTATGTCGAGGCGAAAATCCCCGGCAAGATGCGTCCCCAGGAGGAAGTGGAGGCGGAAGTGGAGCGCCGTGTGCTGGGTGAAAAAACCAAAAAGGCCTACGACGAATGGATCGTGCAGTTGAAGCGCAAAGCGACTATCCGTTATGCGGGCAAGTGATTCCGCGCCCCGCGCGGGACGTCCGGTGATCGGCATTACGCTGGGTGACGCCGCGGGCATCGGCCCGGAAGTCACTGCTGCGGCTTTGAAGTCCGGGCAGTTGGATCCGGCTTTTGAATATCGGATCATCGGAAGCTGCCCGGACGCCTTGCTGGGACACCCTGACAAAACGTCCGCCCTGGCAGCCATTGCGTCGTTGGAGGAGTCGGTGGGACTTTTGAAAACCGGCGAAATCGCGGCGGTGGTGACCTCACCGATCAGCAAGGATTTGTTGGCGGGACATGGGTTTGATTTCCCCGGTCAGACTGAATTTTACGCGGAGCGGTTTCACTGCTGCCATTTTGAAATGTGCCTGACCGGGCCGCATTTGACGGTGGGATTGGTGACTATTCATGAACCGCTGCGGTCGGTCCCGGATTTACTGACCACCTCGGAGATCATCCGTCATGGGCATTTGCTCGCGGACTTTTGCCGGCGGCGGGGCAAGGCCCGGCCACGGATCGCGGTGGCGGGATTGAATCCCCACGCTGGGGAAAACGGACGGATGGGCAACGAGGAAATAACCATTATCCAGCCTGCGGTGTCGGCTTTGAACTTGTCAGGGGACGGCGCGGTTTTTTCCGGCCCTTTGCCGCCGGACACCTTGTTTTTCCATGCGGCACGCGGGCAGTATGACGCGGTGCTTTGCATGTATCATGACCAGGGGCTGATCCCGCTGAAGTTGTTGGATTTTGACGAGGCGGTGAACCTGACCCTGGGGCTTCCTATCATCCGCACCAGTCCGGACCACGGCACGGCTTTTGATATCGCGGGCAAGGGAATCGCCAGCCCCACCAGCATGATCGCGGCGATCCGGCTGGCCGCGGAGCTGGTGCAAAAGGCGGGCTGATTTTTTTGTTATCACCGCACCTCGAACCCGAGCGTCATCTGGCGCAGATTCATTTCCTGGAGCCCGGCCAAACCCAGTCCCAGCAAGCGGAGGGGCCGCTTCACCAACTGATGCCGCGCCAGCAGCCAGCAGGCAAAACGGTAGATGGTGGCGGCATCCTCCAGGGGCTCCTCCACGCTGAGCTGACGTGTCAGGGTGGTGAAGTCGCTGTAGCGGACTTTGACGGAAACCGTGCCGGCGGCGAGGCGGTGGCGGGCCAGCTTTCCGGCCAATTCCTCGGCCTGTTCCCGCAGGCAGGCCCGCAGCACGGGCCGGTCGGCGGTGTCGCGGGCGAAGGTGTTTTCGCTGCTGATGCTTTTGACCTCGTCCCCCAAATCCAGCGGCCTATCATCTTCCCCGAACGCCATGCGCTTCAACTCGCGGCCCCAGGATCCGACCAGGGAGCGGAGATCGGTGCCGGTGTCCTGCAGGTCCGCGATGGATTGAAATCCGGCTTTCTGCAAAGCAGCCTCGGTGACGCGTCCTACGCCATGGATGGCTCCGACAGGGAGGGGCCGCAGGAAGTCGGCTTTGCCCGACTCCCTAACCAACGTCAGGCCGTCGGGTTTGAAGGAGGAGGAGGCGATCTTCGCCAGAAGCTTGTTAGGGGCAATGCCGATGGTGGCGGTGAGGTGGCGCTCGCGCTGGATGGCGTCCTTGATTTCCCTGGCGAGAGGCTGGGAGCTGGCCAGGAGACGGTCGTGGTCGGCTGGATCCATGCCGGTGCCCGCGGCGATGTCAGGATTTTCGGCCAGGGTGGTTTTGAAAA
>JAQGPD010000549.1 GCA_028293305.1 Verrucomicrobiales bacterium
GTAAAGGGCCGGCAGTTCACCCACAACACATTTCGCCAGCCGCTCCGTCCATGTGGAAACCAACCCCGCTTTTGTGGTTATGGAGTTTTGGCCGGCCCCGCCGGTGGTCACGGGCGAGGGTTTGTCCGCGGTGCTTGCGGGAATGCCGTGGTGGTGGCGGCTTCCCATGAAACCGGCCACGGCAGCCACGGGGATCAGGATCCAGAACAATGAGGGAAATGTCGGCTTCATGGTTGCGCGGTGGTTTCCGGAAAAGTTTTCTAGGAGAAGTTTTCCGGGAGAAGTTTTCCGGGAGAAGTTATTTCACGACTGACAGGATGAAATCAGAATAGCAATTCCTAAAATAAATTTGATTCAAACCGTTCGGGCTCCCTGCTGGAATTGGGAGATAACCGCCACCCCCGTGCGGACCTGAATTGTAATTCAGGGTCCTGACGGCCCGTGGTTATTGCAACCCGGCGGTTATGAATAGAAGGATTCTGCGTTTCGGATTTCCTGTTGGAGGACTGGCGGGAGAAAGCACGCGGAGTGAGGATGGAGGCATGGATTCATAGCTGTCCAAAAGGGCGGATTGGCTAGGCTTCAAAAGGATGCGCGTCGCGCTTTTGAGGGTGGCGAAACGGGGCTGGGTCACGAAGCCACTGCCGTGACCGTGGGGTTGGAGGCCGACGGGCAGGTGGATTTGCGGGGCGGTGCTGATGTCCAGGGTGGTCCCGTCATCGGAAGCGACAGCCTCGACTTCGATGGAAGTGCCTGCCAGATGGCGTTCCAGGGACTGGGGACAGGCGGGAGTCGGCCAGAAAACCGGACGGGTGATGGGAAGCGGCGGCGTGGGCGCGGGAAGTTCGATGATGGTTAGGGGCACTTTGGGAGTTGAGTGGGCCGTGGGAAACGGAAACTCCAGGACGGATTCAATTTTGGACTTTTGACCGCTGCGCGTAATTTGATAGGTGGAGTCGATCAGCGTGGCCTTTCCAGCGTCCAAAAGTCCCTGCGCGGCGGCCCGCAGCCCCGCTGTCACGCCGGAGCCGGGGATGCCATCCATCATTGAATCCGCGATTTGGCTATCCAACTCTATCCATTCATGCAGCACGCTGATTTCCTGCACGCTGGTGGCATCGGGTGCGGCTGCGGGGCCGGGTTCGTCCATGGTGGCCTTGATGAAAAGCAGCACGCGGTCGCTGGCGAAAGGCTGCGCGGCGGCGGCGGGGGCGGGCGCTGTCGGCCGCAACTGGGCGACGAGTTTCCAGCTGTCATGCCGGCACAGAGCCTGGGTGAAAACGGAGCATCGCTGAAAAACAGGCAGGCTGATTTCCGAGAGACCTTGTCCCCATTTTTGATCATCCGCGTGAGCCGTCCAGTTGGCGGCCAAGTTCAGATCCGCCAGGTGTCCGGTGTCATCCACGGTGCATTCAACCGACAGGTCGAAGCCGAGGTCCTGGGTCTGAAATGAGGAAGGTTCCGCTCTTCGAAAGTCGCCCTGAATCACATTGCCGCCCTGCATGACAACTTTCGTGGACACCATGGGGGCATCGTGCTCCGTTGGATAGGGGAAGTGCCGGAGGGTGCCTGCTTTGATTTGCTGGCCGCTGATGGCGTGGATGAGTTGTTGTTGCACGAGCTTTCCGACTCCGGCCGCCATCAGCTTTTCGGCGGACGCGTGGAGGGCATTGCCGGGGTCCGGGTTGGCGGCGTGGGAGTGGATCAGCCGGTTGGCTTCGGCGTGTGGCATCGCGATCCATTCGCAGGACAACCTCAATTGGGGGGCTGCGGGTTGGTTGGGATTTGAGTTGGCTATTGTGACGTTTTCTGCGCAAAGGCGGGCCATTCCGGGGAGAACCAGCAATGTCATGATCGCCATGGTGGTTCGCCATTTTGGCGGAAAAAATAGCATGGATTGTGACATGGGAAATTCAGGGCAGGACGGTGACAAAAACGAGCAGGGTTTTCTCCGGGGCGATCTCCACAACCGGCCCCCGCAACGCGCGGAGGGAAGCGGGCGGCGGCGAATCCATGGTGGCGATGAGACAGGGTTGCCGAGGTGACAGTAGACCGGAGAAGTCAGCAGGGCATTCCACCGTTTCCAGCCGCTGCGTTTCCTGCGCGCCTTCCCCATGACAGCGGATGCCCGCCAGACGGACCATGCGGGTTTTGGAGTTCAGGAAAACGGGACGATCGTTTCCATCAAATGCCAGATTCAACTCCGTCTCGGTCCCGGTCGTCAGGGTTTCAAATGTCACTGGAATCCTGGGCGCGAGGCCGAAAAACGTTCGATCCATCCTGGGGAACGTCAGAGGGGCAGGGGAGCCGCCCTGGGATTGGCCGGGCCCTTGAGCCGGGTCGAATTCGGTGGAGTTCTTGATATCCGTGACGGACCGGATTTTCGCCGATTGCTCATTCCCCTGCATGCCATAGGAGATTTCCAGCAAGCTGGCCTGACCTTTTTCCATCCGGTCCTGCAGCGCTTTCCGGAGGGCCCCTGACTGCTTGCCGTTTGGATATTGCGCCAGCAATGCGACGGCATCCGGTCGGCTGATTTCGATCCATTCATGCAGCACGCCCGCCGCGGTGGGGGCCGGTGGAGGGGGCGTTGCAGGCGTGACCGCGGAAGGAGTGATTGGGTCCTCCCACATGGCCCTGACAAACGTCAGGACTCTTCCTGGCACGAACTCTCCTCCCACCCCTTCAGCCTCGGCGTTGGGCCGTCGCAAAACGGATGTTAGGCACCACTCACCGCGGCGGAGGCGAAATCTGCCGTGGTAATCGCAATGGTGCAGAGTGGGTTGCCTGACCTCGGCGTAATCCCGGCTCCAGGCATGCTCACCAACCAAGCCGGTCCATTGATGGGAAAGGTTCACATTGACCAGGTCCGATCCCCGATCACCCGAGACCTCCGCTGTTAGGGTATAACCAAGGTTGGAGACTGAAAAGGACCGGGGCGTGGGCGGGACGAAATAAGGCTCCACCGTTGCCGGCGGGCCGGGCTTGGAGATTTCACCGACCATGGGAGGTTGGAACTCGGTGGGATAACGATATTCCTGAACGGATTCCGACTGGGACTGCGAGGCCAGCGGGATGGTCAGGAATTGCCGGTGAAGTCGGTTTCCCAGTCCGGCCGCCACCGCCTGCAAGGCCACTTCCCGAGCTTGGCGCGCGCCGTCCAGGGCGGCGCCCATGCCCCGGATCAAGGCATCGGCCTGGGCCAGGGGAAGCTCGATGGAATCCACATCCAGCCGGACCTGGATGACCCGAGCCTCCTCCAATTCAGGAAACGAGACGTCCCCCTTTTTTGCGCTGGGCGTGGCAAAAGGATCATCCTGCGCCCGCAAGCCCTTGATCCCAAAGCCCCAAAAGAAAATCATCAGCCACAGCAAGGAATAACGCATTTCCCTTGCATATCATGGTCTGGATATTCTGTCACGCCTAAGATAGGAAAATCGGGCGAAATCAAGCATGCCAAATAGGTGATAGTGCCCATCGCCGGTTTCCCTCGCGCCGTTGATGCCGGCTAATTTGTGGACGAAATCCGGGCAGCCTGCGGATTGGTCGGTGCGATCAAAGTTGGTTATTAAGGTGGAAACACCGATGCAAGTTTCACCGGGAGGTTTTGCTTTGAGCGAAGTTCTATGGCAGGATGTCCGGGAAATTCCGGGTGTCCGGCGATGCAGCATGAAACCTTTTTCGAAACTTTTCCATCCTTTGCGGATCGCGCTGGTTCTAATGGGTGGGTTCGCGGTGTGGCAGCATTTCCGGATTGTGGCGCTGGAGGAGTCCATTTCGGGGTTGAGGTTCACGCAGGCATCGGGTGTTGAAAGGGAGACTGGGACGGGGACGGAGACGGGGACCGGGACGGGGACGGGGACGGGGACCGGGACGGGATTGCCGGGGGCATCGGCTAGTGCGGGCGGAGGGGCTGGGTCCGCGTTGGCGGGGGATCGCGGACCGGAGGCGGGAACGGATGGGGGGAACAGCCGGGCGGCGCGGATGCGGCAATTGCGGTCGATGGACCGGGCGCAGCGGTTGGAGGCGAAGGTTCTGGATCTGACTTCCAGTCTGAATTTGACGACGGATCAACAATCCGTGGTGCGCGCGGTGCTGCAGTCCGGCAGCGAGGAGCGGGACGCGATCCGGGCGGCGGCCATGGAACGGCGGCGCGGTGGTCAGCCGGAATCCGACGCGGGGCGGCGGGCGGAATTTTCAAAATTGAATGCATCGGAATCCGGCGAGGAGGAGAAAATTGCGGCCGCGCTTTCAGCCGAACAATTGACGGAATACTCTGAATACATCACGAGACAAAAACAGGACAGTTTGGAAAGCCGGGCGAATCAGCAGCTGGGCGATCTGCAGGGACGCTTCACCCTGACAGAAGAGCAGAAGGACGCCGCGTTCCAATTTTACGCCCGGCAGGAGGAGCAAAACGCCGCCATGCGGGCGGACGGGGCGGCGGCAAGCTCCACGGCGGATCCAGCGAAAGCATTTGCGGAGCGCCAAAAAACGCGGCTGGAGGCCATGCGGAAAATCCTGACTCCGGCCCAGTTTGAATTGTTGCGCCAGCAGGAGGATCAGCGCGCGGAACTCTTCCGGACGATGAGTCCCGCCGATCCGCCGCCACCGTCGGCCTCACCCGCCGCACCGCCGGAACCCGGGGAAAGCGGTTCACCACCGCCGCTACCGCCGCCTTGATTTTGCTGAACATTCCGCGTTCCCGGAGTTCCCATCAAACACCAAGCTCACGCTTCTTGTTTTCCTATCAACACGGTCGCCCCTTTCCCGCTCTGCCCATGTCCTAACCCCGCTTCCCGAAACTTGTCTGCCGACCTCCGATTTCGAATACCCACTCCTCCTCCAAAATAAAAAGCTCCATGCTCCGTCTCCGACCCCGCCTCAACCTCACGGCCCGCCTGATGCTGGCCATGATGCTGGTGGTGGTCATTGTCACGTCCATGATGTTATGGATGATGCGGCAAAGGGTGGAGACTTCCTATCTTCGTCTGTTCGAGGAGCGGTTCCGGTCGCAGATTGAAATGTTCAACAGCCTGCAGACGGTCCGCCTGGAACGAATCCGCGAGCGTTGCCGCATGCTGGCGAAATCCGCCGCCGTGGTGGAGGCCTTGCAGCTGGGATCCGGCGAGCTTCCTGACAGCATGGTGGCCGACCTGCAGACCCGGGCGCTGGTGGTGCGGGACAGCGCCACGGCTTTTGATGATAGGGCCACGACCCGGAACCGGGCTGATGACAAAGCCATCGGGTCCGCCACACCCGCCGCATCCTCTTCCGGAACCACCGCCGCCGGCAAAACCAAAACCACGGAAATCCGCCGCCGGCGGCTTCCCATGGCTGTTCCGGATTTTATCGATCTGGCTCTCGTGAGCAGTCAGGGGCGGGTGCATTCCTTGAAATCCGGGACGGAAGCCGGCGCGGAATCCGGAAACAATCTGCGCTGGCTGCAGGATGACCGCATTTCCAAGGTCCCGGAGGAACAACAGACCGGCTATTTGATGGCGGATTCGCCGTCCCGTCTGAGAATTCCGCGTGAGGTTATCCTGACACCTGTGCAGGATCCCACCAATCAGGAAATCCTGGGAGCCCTGGCGGTCGGGCTGCCCTTGTCAGGATACGGTGAGAACACGCTGTATGATTTGAGCCGTCCTGGAAAACCCGGCACCATCTCCACCGGTCTGTGGCTGGAGGATCAGCTCTTCACCGGCAATATTCCCGTCGCGGACCAGGAAGGCCTGAAGGTCCGACTGCGGGCCGCATTGAAGGATCCGGCCAATGCCGCCGCCGGCGCGGGAACCCTGATCAGCGAGCGGCTGGAGTTGTCAGGAAACTCCTATCAAATGCTGCTGCGCCGGTTGAATTCGGACGCCGCGCTGCCGCAGGCGTGGGGGATCATGCTGTCCTCCCTGGCCGGCATGAAAGCGGAGCAGCGGACGCTGGGAAATGAAGTGCTGGCGGCGGCGGCCCTGGCCTTGGCGGCCGGATTGATGATGAGTTATTTTTTATCGCGCAGCCTGCTGCGGCCGGTGCGGGCGCTGGTGAAAGGCACGCGGGAAATCCGTCAGGGCAAATACAGCACGCGCGTGCCCGTGTCGCGGCGGGATGAACTTGGCGCGCTGGGCGAGTCCTTCAATGAAATGGCAGGCGGCCTGGAGGAGCGCGAGCGCTATCACAGTATTCTCGTGCAGGTCACGGATTACGAAGTCGCCCGCCGTCTGATCCGCAGCCCCTCGCTGGGCGGTGAACGCCGGGAGGTCAGTGTGCTGTTTTGTGATATCCGCGGCTTCACGGCGGTCACCGACGGCATGGCTCCGGAAGATGTTATTTCCATGTTGAATGAACACATGACCGCGCTCACCGCCTGCGTCCATCAATGCCACGGCGTGGTGGACAAGTTTGTGGGCGACCTCATCATGGCGGTGTTCGGGGCACCGGAATCCGGCGGGGACGATGCCGGAAACGCCGCGCATTGTGCTTTGGAAATGGTGCGTCTCCGCAGCGGATTGAACCAGGTGACGCAGCATCCGAAACTGGAAATCGGCATCGGCGTCGCCAGTGGTCCGGCGGTCGCGGGGTGCATGGGTTCGGAAAACCGGCTGAACTACACCGTGCTCGGCGAGCGCGTGAATCTGGCGTCCAGGCTGTGCTCCGCCGCCCCTGCCGGCGGCGTGCTGCTGGACCCGGCGACCGTGGAGCGGCTAGGGGGCAGGGCAGGGGGCGAATGGGGGGAGGAAATGTTATTGAAAGGGTTCAGCAAACCGGTGCGCCCCTTCCGTCTGAGCCAATTGGCGCCGCCACCCCGGACCGCGGAGCCGGCGCCGGACCCGGAGCAGGGCGCTTGAGTTTCGATCGGTTCCGGTGAGTCTGAGCCATGCATTTCCAAGTCCGGCTGAAACTCCTTTCCGCTCCATCCCCGCGCAAAACCCTAACTGTTTGTGCGCCTCCCTCCGCCGGATGGTGGCTGGCCTTCCTCTGCTTGTTGGCATGCTTCATTTCCTTGCCCGCCATGGCGGAAAATGTCCCGGCCCGGATCCAGCCTCCTGACCAATCCGCGCCAGCGAACGGCCCGGTTCCGAAACGGCCCGGGATGTTTTCACGGACGATCACCGTGGATGGCATGGTTAGGAAATATCTGCTGCGAATCCCGGCGGGAATGGATTTTTCCAAACCCGCGCCTTTGGTGCTGGCCCTGCACGGGGCGGGAATGAATGGAGCCATGATGATAGGATTTTCCGGCCTCACTGCCCAGGCGGATCTTTCCAAAATCATTCTGCTCTATCCAAACGGCACCGGTCTCGCGGATACGCTCCTGACTTGGAATTCCGGCGGGATCGGACCTGTCAGGGAGAAGCCGGACGATGTGTTATTCCTGCGGACTTTGTTGGATGAGGTCTCAGGAATTTTGAAGGTGGATCAGGACCGGATTTTTGCTGTCGGATTGTCCAATGGCGGCATGATGGCGTATCGTCTGGCGGCGGAAATGAGCGACAGGATCGCCGCCATCGCGGCGGTGGGCGGGACGCTGGCGGTGGCGGATCCGCATCCGGGGCGTCCCGTGCCGGTCATCCATTTTCATGGCACCGCCGACCGCATCGTGCCGTATGCGGGGCCGGCGAAAGGGAACTTTTTGAGGACATCATTTTTCTCCGTGCCGGAAACCATCCGCGTCTGGGTCGGGCTGAACGGATGCAGAACCGGGCCCGCGGTGCGGGAAATAACGGATCGGTTCCAGGACGGAACTTCTGTCAGGGTGAGCACCTGGTCCGGCGCTCCCTCCGGCGCGGAAGTGGTGTTGGTGGACGTTGTGGGTGGCGGGCACACCTGGCCTGGCCGGCCGCCGCCCACTTCGTTCCTGGGGATTTCCACCAAGGAGATTTCCGCGAATGAAATGATCCAGGAATTCTTTGCGAAGCATCCCATGAAGCGGAAACCCTGACGAATATCCGGATGCGGACCTTTTGTTATTAAAAATCCGGCCACTTTTGGAATATGACCCTGCGCGACGCCCACACTCATTTACATTTTCCTTCCCTGACAAAGGTTGGGGAGGAGGCCTGGGCCGCGGCGCGGAACGCCGGGGTCGTGGCGGCGGTGGTGAACGGGACTTGTGAGGAGGATTGGGGGACGGTCAGGGATTGGGTGGTCGCGCATCCGGGATGCCGCGCGGCCTTCGGCATACATCCGTGGCAGGCGGCGGGGCGGTCGGCGGATTGGAAAGCGGGACTGCGACGGTTTTTGGAAAATGATCCATCGGCGACCGTGGGGGAAATCGGTTTGGATCATTGGGTGAAGGATCATGATGCAACGGATCAAAAAGTGTTATTTTTGGAGCAATGGGAGTTGGCCCGCGAATTGGGCCGGGCCGCGACCGTGCATTGTGTGAGGGCGTTCGAGCCGCTGCGCCAATGCCTGCAACATTTGCCGCCGGCGGTGCCGGGGTTTTTGTTGCATGCCTACAGCGGGCCGGTGGAACTGATTCCGTTTTTTGTCGAAAAAGGAGCCTACTTTTCTTATTCGCCGTATTTCCTGGCGGAGCGCAAACGCCCGCAACGCGAGGCCTTCAAATCAATGCCCAGGGAGCGGATTCTGTTGGAAACCGACAGTCCCGAACTGGCCCCGCCGTCCGAGCTGAATCCATGGCCCCTAACCGATCCGGCGACGGGCTCCGCCTTGAACCATCCGGCCAATCTGCTGACGGCCTGCGAATCGTTGGCGGAGGTGTTCGGCTGTCCAGCTGCGGAGGTCGCGGAGCTCACCACGGCAAATTGGTTGCGCTTGTTTGAATCTTCGAGCGTCGGCGTCGGCTCGGGCTCGGGCTCGGGCTCGGG
>JAQGPD010000550.1 GCA_028293305.1 Verrucomicrobiales bacterium
CACGTCCCCCCGCATCCCCCCACGCGCGCCATCAGACCTTCACAAAGACCGGATCCACTTGATATAATCCTCCGTCCCGCCCGAAAAACCCGCCTTCATGTCCAGCACTTTCCCGGATCCGTTGGCGACCACCATGGTGGGAAATCCGCGGAAGCCCGGCAGCTTCATCAAATCCACATGCGCCGGCGAAGTCGGTTGGCCGCCCTCCGGATAATCAAAAACCTGAAACACGATTTCCTTGCCCGCGAAAGCCCCCCACTCCGGGGTGCTCAGCATGCCCCGCTCCATGGATTGGCAGGCGGGACACCAATCCGAGCCGGTGATCAATAACACCAACTTGCGGTCGAGGGTTTTCGCTTTGTGCACCAGGCCCACCACCGACTTCGGCAAGTCCCCGCCGGCATCGGAGCCCCACCCGTCCCGCATGGTTTTCACCACAAAAAACGTCGCGCCCACTATCAACAATAGCTTAACCCAGGAATTCATAAGCTTGATATATACAACTCAAAGCGCCTTCCCGCAAATCCACAAAACCGGATTCAGCCAACCTGTGTTTATTTGATCCACAACAACCCGCTCCCCAACTCCCCAACTCCACGCCTCCCCGCCTCCCCGACATCGTTCGCCGACGCGTCACGGCCATGGCACTTCCAGCCGCAACCGGGTTCCCCCGCCTGGCGCAGCGTCCACCCGCAGGCTGCCGCCCAGCGTTTCCGCCCGCTGTTTCATGCCGGTCAGGCCAGCGCCGGAAACCGCTGCCGACGGGTCGAAGCCGCGCCCATCATCCTCCAATTCCAACACAAAAAACGCCGGCCCGCCGCCCACCTTCACCACCGCGCGGGTCGCCGCCGCATGGCGCATGAGGTTGTGGAGGGCTTCCTTGAAGACCAGCAGAACCTGGCGTTTGAACTCCAGGGGCAGCGCCTTTCCCTGCACCCCCGGATCGACCGTGAACTCATGCGGCACCGCCGCCAACATGGAGGCCGCCGTCTCCCGCAGCCGCTGCGCGAGGTCGCCCAGGGTCCGCGTTTCCGGCCGGATCAGCCACACAATATCACGCAGACTTTCCGTTATTTCCCGGGAGAGATGATTGATCTCCGCAAAATCCTGACGCGCCTCCGCGGGGTGGCTCGTTTTGCCGCCGGCCATCTGGCTGAGCAGGGCAATGGTGCCCAGTCCGCTGCCGATTTCATCATGCACATCCCGCGCGATCCGTTGCCGCAGAGCCTCCATTTCCCGCCGCCGCTCGCGATGATTCCGCCGCGCGGCCCAGCCCAGCATAACAATTCCCGCCGCGGCGATGCCGATCAGCCAGGCCGTGATGCGCCGCACCACCTGTTGTGTCAGGTCGCGGCGCAGTTCCGGCAAAACCGCCAGCCTTTGCTCCCGCTGCCGCCGCTCCTCCAACCCATCCAGATAGGTGGGCCAATCCGCCACCTGCCGCTGGCTGGTGAACCCATCCGTCAGGAACCGCGTGGACCACCGCGGCAGCTCCCGGCTGTCGGACGCGGTCACCGGCTTTTCAAAAGCGACATTTTTTCCCTCACTGAAAATCTCCATTTCCGCCAGGGCGAACAGATAGTCATTGAACCGCTCCGACAACTTCACCGCCGTCATCCTGACAAATCTCGCCCGCATCCCGGTCACCGGCTGCACCACAGGATTTTCATATGGATTGCTGAAATCAAAACGTGACCACTCCCCCAACAAAACCGGCGAGGCGAACCCCGCCTCCTCACTGGCCTCCAACCGCCAACGCAGCGGAAATCCATACCCACGCCGCGCCGGAAACTCCACCGCCCGCGCCGGATACAGCCGGATTTCCTCCAACGGAACGGATGCCCCCAGATCCACCTGCACCCACTTCACCGCCTGCGGCTGCCGCTCCAGTTGGCTCTGAAAACCTTCCGCGACGGAACTCAAAACCCCGCAGGGAGCACCGATAACACTCTGACTGTCAACGAGGTTCAAAACCGACCAATTCCTTGGCGTCTCATCCGTGTCGGACACGCGGATGGCTTCCCGCGGCAGGCCCGCCGCCAGATTCACCGCCTCGCGCAACACCATCAGTTCACCCAAAGCGAGGAGGCTGCGCCCGTTCCGCTCCCACAATTTCACCCCGGTCACCCTGACAAAGCGGCCGTTCACAGCCTCGCCCGCCTCCACGGAAACCGGCCAGGCGCCGGGATTCGGATAGTCCGCCCCGGTGTGGTCCGCCAGCAAAACGGCGTCTTCGAACGAGGCTTCATCCGACACCTCGACCCGCCACCTGACAGGAAATCCATACCCGGCCCCGGGGTCCGCATCGACCGCGAAATCCGCCGGCACCAACACCACGCGGTCGATCCGCTGACGGCTTCCCAGGTCCAGGCGGATGACCCGTGTCTCCGGCCGCCGCGGCGTTGCCCCCGGCCCTTGCGGCCGCCCCGCGCCACGCCGTGCGGGTCCGGGCTTGCTGCTGTAGCCTATCCGTTCCGTCTGCTGATCCGGAAAGGAGGAGGGCAGCCCCGCCAGCTCCTCCTTCAGCCGCGCATCCTCGGCCTCCAGGGCCCGCAAATCCGCGCTGAACCATTCTGTCAGGCCACCTTCACCTGATCCCGCGCCGCGCCCGCAGCCGGCGCATAACAAAATTACCGGCAGCACCCTGACGGCTATTTTCAAAAGCGCATGGAGAGCGGCCGGCCGGTTTTTCATGACAGGAAATGCCGCATTGGGGAAAGCTGGAGCCCGCCGGGATCACAACACCATCCGGCCGGCCGGAATAGGATAGTCTATTTACGCTTCACCTCGAAGCCCGTCAGATCATAGCTGAATTGGGAATCGGGAATCGCGGGGTTCTCCTTCAGATCGATAACGGTGTTATTGATCCACGATCCATCGCGCAGATGGATCTGCATGGCGCCCAGGCGGTTGGTTTTTTGATTGAGGGTCAGCACCATTTTCCGCACCGCGAAGGAGCTGCCGGCGCCGGCGGGCTTCACCTCCACGTTGTCCCAGCCATCCACACTTTTGATTTCCGTGACTTCGAACCGCTGCAAAAACTCATCCAGGCTGGAGGGAAATCCGGCGCGCAGAAACGCGATGCCCTGCCCCGCGTCCTCACGCTCCAGAGCGGCTTTGGAGAAAACCTCCGCGGTTTTTTTCGCCGGATAAATAACCGAAAACTCCTCCGCGGGCGTCATCACCGCCACCAGTTTCGGGGGATCCCCCGCCTGCCACCGGAAGGCGCCGCCCTGGACAAACCAAAACCGGCCGGTGCTTTCCAAGGGCTTTTTAACCGTCCTCAAATGCCGCTCCTGACGGATATCGACGATCAGACTTTTAATCCCCGCCTGCTTGGCGATCCATGCTTTCACGGGAGCCAAATCCGGCCCGCCCTGGGCCATCGCCGGCCCGGCCCACGCCAAAAACAACACCGCCAACACCTGACATTTTCTCATCGTTCGCATCATGGCTCTCCCATACCCCCGGCCCCCAAAAAAGAAAACGCGCAAATGCGGATCCCGCCCGCCGCCGCGCCATTTGTCCCTCACGGACTTTCGGGCGGCCGTAACCTATTCGACCACATCCACTTTCCCGGATTCATCCTCTGCCTCCTCCTCCATTTCCAAATGCCTCCGGTAAAACAGCCCCGCCAGCCGGGCCTCGGCCATCGCGAAATACAACCAGGCCCCGGCGGACAGCAGCCCGCCCAAAAACGGCACGCGGCCCAGCAGGGCATTCAATGCATAGGACGCCACCAGCGAAGCCAATAACAACCCCGTCAGCCCCAGATATCCAGGCATCGCCTTGATGATCCGCGGCACCACCCGCTGTGGCATGGCACCCTCCCATTCGTTGCTAATGATGATATTCAAAATCGCCATGGGAAAATAAATCGCGCCCACCAGCAACAGCAGCCAATTCCCCAGCCCCCAGCCCGCGGAATCTCCTGACAAAAACATCTGCAGCAACAGCGGACCGAAGGACACCAGCAAGGCGAACAACATCCGCAGAAACGGCAATCCAAAATCATTCAGCGGGTCCGCGGCATCCGGCCAGTCGGGCGCCTCATCCCGGCCGCTCACGGTGGTCTCCACAATATCAAAATAGTAGGCATTCATATACGCCGCCGCCAGCAACGTGGCGGCGCCCCCCACAATGATCGCTCCCGACGCCAAATCGAACAACGCCAACAACACAGCTCCGGTGACCATCAAATATCGTCCATTCCCGCGGATCGGATAGGTCAGCGCATCCATCAACGGGGTGCGCTCCGGTTCATCAAGCTCGGTTTCATCAGTCATGGCGGCAGGGAGGGCGGGCGGAGGGGTTTACTTTGGATCGACTTGCCAGGACGCTGGCGGTTGGGTCAAATTCCGCAAATAAAATTAAGCTTTCATTTTGGAATCGCCAACCATGGCCCCTCAAAATCCACCCCACCGGGAGCGGGTTGTGTTTTCGCTGATTTTTGCGGCTGAAACGCCCGGCGGAAACGCTCATGCTCTCCCATGGCACACTTCAAACTCGCGTCCCCCTTCCCCCCGTCCGGAGACCAGGGCCAGGCGATCGAAAAACTCACCCGCTCGATCGAGGCCGGGAATACGCACCAGACCCTGCTCGGGGTCACCGGTTCCGGCAAGACCTTCACCATCGCCAACGTCATCGCCCGCACTGGAAAGCCCACCCTGCTTATCAGCCATAACAAAACATTGGCCGCCCAATTGTATTCGGAGTTCCGCCAGTTTTTTCCTGACAATGCGGTGGAATACTTTGTGTCCTATTTCGATTACTATCAACCCGAGGCCTACATCCCGCGGAGCGACACCTACATCGAAAAGGACTCGTCCATCAACGACGAGATCGAGCGCCTCCGCCTCAGCACCATGAGCGCGCTGCTCACGCGCGATGATGTCGTCGTCATCGCCAGTGTGTCCTGCATCTACGGCCTCGGCTCGCCGGACGACTATGCGCAGGCCATGTTCCCCATCCGCAAGGGAATGCTGATGGACCGGGATCATTTCCTGACACGTCTGGTGGAAATGCTCTATGAACGGAACGACATTTCCTTCCAACGCGGCAAGTTCCGCGCCCGCGGGGATGTCATCGAAGTCTGGCCCGCCTCCCTCGAAAACGAAGGCATCCGCGTGGAGTTTTTCGGCGATGAAATCGACCGCATCAGCGTGTTCGATCCCCTGACAGGAAATGTGTCCAAAGTCATCGACGCCATCACCTTTTATCCCGCCAAGCAATTCGTCACCGCTGCGGACAAAATGAAAGGCGCCCTCGTGCAAATCCGCGCCGAGGCCGATGCGCAGGTCGCGAAATTCGAATCCGAGGGCAAATTCCTGGAGGCCCAACGCATCCGCCAGCGCACGGACTATGACTTGGAAATGATGCGGGAAATGGGATTCTGCCAGGGCATTGAAAACTACAGCCGCCACCTCACCGGCCGCCCTCCCGGCGAAACGCCTTATACATTATTGGACTTTTTTCCTGACGATTTCCTTCTTGTTATCGACGAAAGCCACGCCACCATCCCGCAGATTGGCGGCATGTATGAAGGTGACCATAGCCGGAAAACGACCCTCGTGGACTATGGCTTCCGCCTGCCCAGCGCGCTGGATAACAGACCGCTCCGCTTCCCGGAATTCATGAAACGCACCCGGCAGCGCCTCTATGTCAGCGCCACGCCGGCGAAGTTTGAAATCCAAAACAGCACCGTCGGCAACGCCGGATACATCCCGCACCAGCGCGATAAAATCGGCACGGATGAAGGCACTCCGGAACGCCTGCCCCGCATCTCCGGCGCGGATATTCCGGTGGCGGATTTCGATGTCCTGACACCCGGCAAGGACCTCATCGTGGAGCAGATCATCCGTCCCACGGGCCTGCTGGATCCTATCATCACGGTGCGTCCTCTCAAGGGCCAGATCGACGAAACCATCGAGCAATGCCGCCTGCGCGTGGAGATCGGGCAACGCGTTCTGGTCACCACCCTGACCAAACGGACCGCGGAGGATCTAACGGATTATCTCCGCGGCGTGGGGCTGAAGGTCCGCTACATGCACAGCGATATCAATACGGTGGAACGCGTGGAGATTCTGCGCTCCCTTCGTCTCGGGGAATTTGATATTCTGGTGGGCATCAACCTGTTGCGTGAGGGCCTGGACCTGCCGGAGGTCTCGCTGGTCTGCATCCTGGACGCGGACAAGGAAGGGTATCTCCGCTCGGAAACGAGCCTGATCCAGACGGCGGGCCGCGCTGCCCGCCACGTGAACGGCGAGGTTTTTCTATTCGCCGATATCATGACAAAAAGCATCCAGGCGCTCATCGGCATCAGCACCTACCGCCGACGGAAACAGGAGGAACACAATACGCTGCATTCCATCATTCCGCGGAGCACCGTCCGGCACCTTCAGGAAAGTCTCCATGCGCCGGTGGACCCGTTCGCGGAGCGTTCCGCGAAGGTGGCGGAAGGAGGCAGCGACGACGACACCGCCGCCGTCATCGCCCAACTCCAGGAGGAAATGGTGGAAGCCTCCCGCGCCCTGGAATTCGAGCGCGCGGCGCTGATCCGCGACCAGATCAACGAATTGAAAGCCCTCGCGGCGGGCCAGCCCATCCCCAAGGGCTCGACCCGCGCCTTGAAAACAAATTACCTCAGCAAAGCGCCGAAGAAGAAATCACGTCGTTAGGGACCGGCCGGCAACTAACACCACCGGGCTTTTCAGACCGGCAGGGATTTCCGGCGACGGCGGGCAAGGAGCCCGGCGGCAAGCGCCAGGCTGACCATCGATGAAGGCTCCGGAACCACCGCGAAGGCATAGGAGGTGCCGTCATAACTGGTGGTGGCTTCGGTGTAGCCTCCCGGGGCGATCACGCGGTAAGCCGCCTGGCCGCTGGAAACATAGTGGATATTTCCTGCGGCATCGAAAGAGATGTCGCGGCCCGAATTGATATCCGCACCGGTGTCCACCACCAAGCGGTCCTGAATGCGGGGAATGCCGTTTTCGTCCAGGGGAACGATCGCCACGTCGCTGTTGTTCAGGATGATAGCGAGGTATTTTTGGTCCGGCGAAACGGCCATGCCCTGGACGTTGCGCAAAATATCCACGGCGTTGCCCAGGGACGCGGAAGCTGTCAGGGAGCTGAAAATCGTGTCCCCGGTGGCGTTGAGGACGAAGACTCCGGCCTCCGCTCCACCGGAGCGGTTTTGCGAGACATACCAGAGTCCATTGGCCCCGCGGTCCAGATCGCTGTTTGCCGCCGGCACCAGATTGTTGGAAGTGTTGACTTTGGTGGGAGTCACCGAGGAAGGCGTGGCGCCGGCGCCGATGTTATACGACCAGAGGCTGTTTTTGTCCGTGCTGGAGACCCCGCCGACGTTCGCACTCGTCAAATCCTCGTCCAAGGTGTAGACCGACAGGTTGCCATTCACGGCGGATCCCTCAACATACACTGCGGTGGTGCTGCCATGGAACTGACCGACGGGAACGGAGGAGGGACCACCAATCCCGGAAAGCACCGCGGCACCCCCGGTCAGGCTGCCACTGGTCCGCCAGACGGTCCCGGTGGAGTCGGCAAAATCAGCAATGTATAGGTTATAGTCGGAACCGACGGTCACACGATAGGGAGCACTGCCGGATGGAGTGGCGGCCCATTGCGTGATGCCGCCGGTCTGGGCGGTGTTTCCATAACCAAAAGCATCGGTTTGGTCCGCTTTGATGGCATAAAGGCCGTCGCCCACGGCTCTTCCGGCGGCGGTTCCGCCCGCGCTGTTGGCGATGTAAGCGGTGCCAAAATTCGGGTTGTTGGGATTGTTGGCCACCGCCACGCCACGGGGGCTGTTGAAATTCGTGAGCACTCCGGAGCTGATCAGATTGTATCCCCCGGTGGGCGTGCTGGCTCCCAGGCCGGAGGCGGCGACGGCGGTGGTCGCGCCGGTGGGAATCGTGTAACCAACGGCGGAATTTTTGACGGCCGTGATGGAAAAAGTGTCCGTGGGGGCAGTCAGCGCAAAACTTTTAGCGCCGCTGGTGGTGCCATCCAAACTCTGGGGCGCACCGCCATTGATGGAATAAAACAAGTTATCCGCCGCCTCGTTGAGGGTGAAGTTAACGGTGGTTCCACCGGTGATGGAGACTCCCGAAGCATAAGAGGCAGCCATGCCGCGTGACAGGGTCAACGCGAGCCCACAGCTCAGCACCAATGCGGAGCGGACATAAAAAGAAGATGGAGGGTTTTTCATAACTGCATGTATTCCAAAAGGATATTAAATCTTCCCCTATTCAAAACTTTTATCCAAGCTTTTTCCATGCCAAGGGCCCGGCTGAGCACTCCTTTTTGACGCCGGGGGCATTTCGGCGTGGTTGTGCTGCTGAACCAGACTGATTTCAAGGCACCGCCGCCCTCTGCATGGCAAATTCGGGCCGGCTTCCGACGGTTTTCAATCAATGCACCTCCAGCACCCGGATGCGGTGGTTTTCGCTGTCGCCGATGTAGAGTTTGCCGTCGCTGTCCAAAAACAATCCATGAGGGCGGGCGAGACGGCACTGACCCGCCATACCTTCGGGACCGTCCCCTTTTTTGCCGTCTCCGACGAGGACTTCGATTTTACCCGTCTTCGGATCCACCACCCGGATGCTGTGGCTTTCCGTATCCGCGATTAAAACCCTGCCCGATTCCCGAGAGATCGCCAAGCCTTTGGGGCCAGCGAGTTGCGCCTCCCGTGCCGGACCGCCATTGCCCGCAAAACCCGACTTCCCCGTGCCCGCCACGTGATGGAAAATGCGCTCCTGCAAATCCACCCGGTAGAGCGAATTCGCATCCCGCAGCGCCAGCCAGAGCTGCCCCGCGGCATCGAAAGCGATGGTCCGCGGCCCGCTCAGCGGCGTCGATCCGGAAAAAGCCGCCCCATCCGCCGGAGTCGCTTTTTGACCCGATCCGCACACGGTCCGCACCACCCCCGACGCCGGATCCCACGTCCGCACCCGCTGATTCCCCAGATCGCAAATGTATAACAACCCATCCGGCCCGAACGTCTGGCTGATCGGATCCTTGAACTGCGCCTTCGTCCCCGGGCCGCCATCGCCCCCGAATCCCGGCTTTCCCGTGCCGATCGGGGTGCTCAGGATTCCCGATTTCAGATCCAAAGCCCGGATGGCGTGATTCGACATATCGGAAATATAAAGCCGTCCGTCCGGTCCGAACTGCACCTCATGCGGCTTGTTCAACTCCGCCTGAAGCGCCGGACCCCCATCGCCGCCGAATCCAGCCTTCCCGGTCCCCGCCACGGTGGTGATCATCCCCTTCGCATCGATCCGGCGGACCACATGTCCCTCGAACTCACAGAAATAAAGCATCCCGTCCGGCCCCCGCGTGATACCGAACGGATTGTTCATCAACGCCTTGGAAGCTAGCCCGCCATCCCCCGCATAACCCTTTTCGCCCGTCCCCGCCACCGTCCGGACCGGACCCGCCCACGCATTTTCCACTCCCATGCCGATCAGGGCCAACGCGGCGACAGCCATCGCAAACACCGGCCTGCCAGAACAAAAAGTGGAGGGAAAATTGGAACGCATCATGTCCCGAACTTAATCCCACACGCGGCGCGCGGAAAGCCTGCTGTGAAAAAACTCCAAAAACGCCAAGCCGCAGCCCCCCCGCGCAGCCCCGGTGTCATTTCATGAAGGGAGCGTCCCGGAAGGCATCGAAGCCCCTGACAGTCAGGGCCTCAAGCTCCGCAAACAGGTCCGGGTTCACCGCTGTGAAGTTGAAGCAGGACTTTCCCTGCATCCGGGCCCGCAGCTCTTTGGATATGTCCTTCAGCAAATCCGGACGGGCATAGATGCCCATATGATGAAAACTCACATAACTTTTCGAAATGGCGACCCATGCGATCGGAAAAGGTTTTCCATGCGAAGGATGCTTTCCGCCCTCCAGACGGAAGCAATCCGCCGTGTCCGACGTCACCTCCAGCTTGCCGGCGTGCCGCCGGAGAAGCTCCCGCAAGGCCAAGTAAACGTCCTGGAAATCCATTGCGTTATTTTTAATGGAGGGTGGGTGTTTCAGGCGACGCCAAGTTTGCTTCAGCCATGGAAACCGGTCAATAAATCCGGATTCATCCTATCAAACCGGTGGCGGACCGGGTGAATCAATCTCTTGGAGGGTGACGGAGCTCAACAGGTTGAAAAGGGGACGATTGATATAGAAATTGGTTTTTCCGATCTTCTGTTTTTCCAACAATCCCCTTTCGGTGAGTTGCGTCAAATATTTCGCGGCGGTGATGCGGGAAATGCCCAGGTCCAATTCCATGAAGCCCGTTTTAGTGTAAGGATGGCGAAAAAGGTGATTCAGCAAATCCTGACTGTAAAGCTTTGGCAGTTCCTCCTTCAGCAGTCGTTTCGTGATCTGCATTTGATCGCGAAGGGCTTTGACCAGCAATACACCGCTGCGGGCCGTGACCGCAACGCCCTTCAATAAGTAAACGCACCACTCCGCCCAGAGCCCGCGATCCCGCGTCGCTTGCAAAAGCTGATAATATTCCGGTTTTGTGGTGGTGATATACCGGCTGAGATACAGCACCGGGATGTCCAGCAACCCTTCACGTTGCAAAACCAGCAGGTTCAGAATCCGTCCGGTGCGGCCATTGCCATCGTAGAAAGGGTGGATGCTTTCAAACTGATGATGCGCCAGGGCCATTCTCAAAAGCGGATCCAACCCGTCATCCGCATGCAGAAAATCCACGAGATTGCCCATGAGCGCCGCCACTTCCACGGCGTCCTGGGGCGGTTCATAAATCACTTCGCCCGTGGCCTCGTTTTTCAATACCGTTCCGGGCAGCTTCCGGAGACCGGCTCGATTCTGCTCCAACTCGGCCTGCACGGCCAAAATGGTTTCCAAGCGGATCAAACCCGAGCGCCGCACTTCTGCATATCCGACCCGCAGGGCCGCCAG
>JAQGPD010000558.1 GCA_028293305.1 Verrucomicrobiales bacterium
AAAGCCTCGATGGCCTGACGTTTTCCAAAATCGAGCCCGACTCCATCCGCCAGGCGGATGCCGATCACGCCCATGATGGCGGTGGAGGTTTGGAGCGGGAACCAGGTGGCGAAGGACTGCGGCAGCGTGTCCGTGAAGCGGCCCGCGGGTTTCCTGTTTTGGTAGGACCATGAGGCCACGCCCCATTCCTTGGGTGGCGGTTTGAACGTGCTGGCGGGATGCGCGGAGGAGTCCAGGACGTGATCCTCATTCCGCGTCACCAGGCAACATTCGGCATGCAGGACTTCATTGATCGTGCGGATGGCCTCCGACAGTCCTTTGATGGGCTCGGCGGAGAGCGCGGCGCTCTGGGTCACGCGCAAAAGTGCCGCCGTCAGTTTCCGCCGCTGGGTTTCCGCCTTCTCTCTTTGCCGCAGGCGGGTGGTCAGATTTCCCATGCTCAGCGCCACGATGAAAAACAAACCGAACATGAACATGTCCTGGAGTTTTCCGATGAAGAAGGTGAAGCGGGGCTCGATGAAAAAGAAGTTCCACGACAAAGCGCTGAGCGCGGCCATCAGCAGCACCGGCCCGCGCCGCAGCCAAAGTCCGGCCAGCGTGACGACCAATAAAAAGGTCAGGCCGATAAAAACATAACCGGTGTAGGGCAGCAATCCCGTGCCCAGGGTGACGATCAAAAAAGTGATGGCGAGGGCCATGCTGTAGGACAGCACCGCCGGAGTGTCCTCCTCCGGGGACGTGACCGCGCCATCCGGTTTCTTGCTAGCCGGACCAGGCAATGGCCTAACCGCGCAGACGTCAATGTCCCCGCTTTCATCTATCAAATGGTCCGCCAATGACCGGCGCCACCAGCGGCGTTGATCCGGTTTTCCGACCACCATCTGGGAAACATTCCGCTCCCGCGCGAGCTGCAGCAAGGCCGCCGCGACATTCTCCCCCGTGACGGATATCACCTCCGCGCCCAACTGCCGGGCCAGGGCCAGGGAGGCCCCTAGCCGATCCTGGTCCGCCGGGGAAAGCTGGCGGGATCCCTCCACCCACACGACCAGCCATGGGCACCCCAGCCGCGCCGCCGCCCGGCGGGTCCAACGGATCAGGCTCTCCGCATACGGGCTGGGGCCGATCCCCACCAGCAATCTGGAATTAGTTTTCCAGGCGCTGCTGATGCGCTTGAACCGGCGGATGTCCTCCAAGTCCCGGTCCACCTGCTCGGCAGTGAACCGCAGCGCCATTTCGCGGAGCGCGGTCAGATTGCTTTCCTTGAAAAAATTCCGGGCGGCGGTGTCGGCGCGGTCGCCCAGGTAGATCTTTCCGGCCGTCAGGCGTTCCAACAACTTTTCCACGCCAAGGTCGATGAGTTGGATTTCGTGGGCGCGGTCGAGGATGGAGTCCGGCACCCGTTCCTGGATAGTGATGCCGGTGATCTGTTGGACAATGTCGACCTGGCTTTCGATGTGTTGGACATTGAGAGTGGTGAGGACATTGATGCCCATATCCAACAATTCCAGGACGTCCTGATAACGTTTCGCGTGGCGGCTGCCCGGAGCATTGGTGTGGGCCAGTTCATCCACCAGAATCAAGTCCGGCTTCAACCGCAGCGCGGCATCCAGATCAAACTCCCCGCCTCCCGCGCCGGAGGGCCCGGAGTGGCGGAGCGGCAAGCGTTCCAAGCCCTCGAGCAAAGCCGCGGTTTCGGCGCGGCCGTGGGTTTCGATGACGCCCGCCAGGACTTTCCGCCCTTCCTTCTGCTGCTGCCGCGCGGCCTGGAGCATGGCGAAGGTCTTTCCCACGCCGGGACACATGCCCAGGTAAATATGCAGGCGGCCGGCCTTCGAGGCGTGGTCCTCCTCGTGCAGTTGCGCCAGCAGGGCATCGGGATCAGGTCG
The DNA here is from genome assembly GCA_028293305.1 of Verrucomicrobiales bacterium. GTDB lineage: Bacteria > Verrucomicrobiota > Verrucomicrobiia > Verrucomicrobiales > V1-33 > CAIZWU01. The sequence goes on from JAQGPD010000558.1 coordinate 1,887, forward strand.
GTCGTCGGCGTCGTCATTCATGGCGGGGGGCACGGGCTGTGGTCCGTGGGTTGTTTCCTGTGCGGCGATGGAAATATGAGTGAAGGAATTTGTGAGGGAAAGGGAATGCTGGCCGGTCCTGACGGGCTGCGGCGCCTGGCATTCCCGGGCCGCTTTCGGTTTATTTCAGGCTATCCAATGCGAGATTCAGTTCCAAAACGTTCACGCCGGATTCGCCGAGAAATCCGAGGCTGGCTTTGTCCGTGTGGGCGGTGATGAGCTCCCTGACTTTGGAAGAATCGAGGTTGCGGACCCTGGCGACGCGGGCGGATTGGATGTCCGCATTGGCCAGGCTGATGTGGGGATCCAGTCCGCTGCCGGACGCGGTCACGGCATCCGCGGGCACAGGCGCCGTGTCCGGCAGGGCGTTGACGCTGCGGTAGGCGGCGATGCGTTCCTTGATCTGATCATGTAATTTCTGTGAGGTTGGTCCCAGATTGCTCCCGCCGGAACTGGCGGCGTCATAACCATTCGCGCCGGCCGCCGAGGGCCGGGGCTGGAAGTATTTTTCCCCGGTGAAACCCTGGCCCAGCAGGGAGGATCCGCGGACGGTTCCCGCGGCGTCGGTGATCAGGCTGCCGTTGGCTTTGTGAGGAAAGACAGCCTGGGAAACACCCCATACAAAAACCGGATAGGCCCCGCAACAGACGGCGGCCAGAACAAGGGTGGAAACCAACGCGGGACGGAAATGAACTAGC
>JAQGPD010000452.1 GCA_028293305.1 Verrucomicrobiales bacterium
GCTTTGGCGGCAACTGGAGGCGGGCGGCGTGATTTGTCAGGTGATCTCCGCCAGCCCGGACTTTTTCATCAAAGGCGCGGCCACGGTTCTCGGCGTGCCGGAGGATCGGCTGCATGGGCTGCGACTCGGAAAAAACACGGAGGGGATTTTGCTGGCGGACACCCTGGAGCCCGTGACCATCGGTCCCGGCAAGGCGCGGCTGCTGCACGATTTATTGGCCGCGCATGGTCCCGGAGCGGCGCGCGCGATCGCGGGGTTCGGTAACGATTTTATCACCGACGGACCCATGCTGGAAGCCGTGGCCGCGTCCATACTCCCCGCCGGCCGACCCTACGCCGCCTTGGTCAATCAGGCCCTTCCGGCCGGTTCCGCCGCGCGGTTCCGAGAATTGACCTTTGCGGTCCGCGCCGATTTCTAACAAACCACAATGTCCTTCTCCGCCCCGCCTCCTGACAAGGAATCCGCCACCACCCGCTGGCTGCGCGGACAGCCTCCGGCGGTGCTGGCGGTGTGGGCCATGACCGCCGCCTTCGTCGCTTACGGCTGCATGTATGCCTTCCGGAAACCGTTCACCGCCGCAGCCTTCGCGGGCTCGTTCGGCGGCATGGATTACAAGTCGCTCCTGGTGCTCTCACAACTCGCGGGCTATACGGTTTCAAAATTCCTCGGCATCAAAATCGTGTCGGAGGCCACCGCCGGCCGCCGGGTCGCCATGGTGCTCGGTTTGATAGGGATCGCGGAGGCCGCACTGGTTCTTTTCGCCCTGACACCCGCGCCCTGGAATGTCGTTTTTCTGTTCATGAACGGCCTTCCGCTTGGAATGGTGTGGGGACTGATCTTTGCTTTTCTGGAGGGCCGGCGCGTCACGGAATTCATGGCGCTGGGCCTGAGCCTCAGCCTGATTTTTGCCAGCGGTTGGACAAAAGCCGCGGGCTTGTGGGTGATGCACGGGTGGCACGTCGGCGAAGCCTGGATGCCGGCGGTGACAGGCGCGATGTTCCTGCCTTTGTTATTGGTGTCGCTCCGGATGCTGGCGCTGCTGCCGCCTCCGGACGCGGCGGACATCGCGGCGCGCTCACAACGCCTGCCCATGGACAAGGCCGCCCGCCACGCGTTCCTGCGTCGGCATTGGCCGGGCCTGACACTTCTGATTTTGGGTTATATGCTGCTCAGCACCTACCGTGATGTCAGGGACACTTTCCAGGTGGACATCCTCCGCGAGCTGGGCGCACCGGCGGGCGCGCGGGAATTGGTGATGATCGAAACCGCGGTCGGCGTCTCGGTGATCGCCGTCCTGGGGCTCTTCGTCCTCATCCGCAGCAACCGCGGCGCCTTCATCGCCTGCGGCATCGTCATCGCCATCGGCGGGGTGGTCGCGGGACTCTCCACCGGCTTGCTGCAGCACGGGAAAATCTCCGCGGGCCTGTGGATGACCCTGACAGGAATCGGACTTTATGCGGCGTTCATTCCCTATCAGGCTATATTGTTCGAAAGGCTCCTCGCCCATCTCCGGACGGCCGGGACGGCGGCGTTTTTAATATCGCTGTGCGACAGCTTCGGTTATCTTTCCGCCGTCGGACTTTACACCCACCAGGCGTTTGGCGGCGGGCGCGCGGGCTGGGCGCCGCTGCTCACGGCGGGCGGCTATTTGCTCGCGATTCTGCTGCCGCTGTTTATGTTGGGAGCGTTATCCTTATTGGCCGGAAAACGCCATGCTTCCCTGACCGAACCGGGGTCCGTGCCGTCCATCGTTCCGGAACCTCCCGTGTTATGAATTCCCGCAGAGACTTTCTCAAACAAGCCGCGGCCTTGGGCGCGGCAGGCGTATTGCCGGCCAGCATCCGGCGTGCGCTCGCCATCGATCCCGCGCCCGGCAGCACGTGGAAGGACGCGGAACATGTTGTTATCCTGATGCAGGAAAACCGGTCCTTTGACCACTGCTTCGGCACCCTGCGCGGCGTCCGCGGATTTTCCGATCCCCGCGCCCTGACACTTCCTGACGGCCTGCCGGTGTGGCTGCAAACCAATGCCGCCGGACAAACGCACGTGCCTTTCCCCCTGCGCCTGACCGAAACCAAATCCACCTGGATGCAAAGCCTGCCGCACTCCTGGGCGGACCAGACCGCCGCCCGGCACGGAGGGCATCACGACCGCTGGCTCATCGCCAAAAAACCCGGACGGCGCGAGTATGCGGACCTGCCGATGACGCTGGGTTATTACACGCGGGACGACCTCCCTTTTTATTACGCCCTCGCCGATTCCTTCACCGTCTGTGATCAGAATTTCTGCTCATCCCTGACCGGCACCACGCCTAACAGGTTGTATCTTTGGACCGGCACCATCCGCCCGGAACCCCGTCCCGACAGCCCGGCCGCCCTGCGGAACAGCGACGTGGAATATGACAGGGAAGCGTCGTGGACCACCTTTCCGGAACGCCTGGAATCGCTGGGAATTTCCTGGCGCGTCTATCAAAACGAGCTCAGCCTGCCCACCGGACTAACCGATGACGAATCCGCCTGGCTGGCCAATTTCACCGACAATCCGCTGGAGTGGTTCACGCAATTCCATGTCCGTTTTTCCCCCGCGCACCGGGCCTGGTTGGCCGCCCGCGAAAAAGAACTGCTGGCCTTCCTGGATCTGCCCGCCGCCGCGCCGGGAGCCCCACGCACGGCGGAGGAAAACGCCGCGTTGGAAAAAGTCCGGCGGCAGTGGGAGCACACGCGGGAACAGTTGGCGAAGTGGTCGACGGCAAATTTCGACGGTCTGACTCCGAATGAAAAAGCCCTGCACGACCGCGCCTTCACCACCAACTCAGGCGACCCGGACTGGCATCGGCTAACCACTCTTTCCTATCAGGACGGTGCGGCGACGCGGACAATGGACGTGCCGGCGGGCGATGTCCTGCATCAATTCCGCGAGGACGTCGCGGCGGGGCGGCTGCCGGCGGTTTCGTGGCTGGTGGCTCCACAACATTTCTCGGATCATCCGGAATCGCCCTGGTATGGCGCGTGGTATCTGGCGGAGGCTTTTGATATCCTGACCAAAAACCCGGAGGTCTGGCGGAGAACGGTTTTCATTCTTTGTTATGATGAAAACGACGGTTGGTTCGACCACGTGCCGCCCTTCACCGCCCCGGCCCCCGGACGTCCGGAAACGGGGGCGGTCTCTCCCGGCCTGGATGCCGCGGCCGAATACATCACGGCGGAACAGGAAGCCGCCTGGCGTCTGAAAAATCCCAAAGGCGCCCTCGCGGAGGGGCCGATTGGACTGGGTTTTCGCGTGCCCCTGGCGAT
>JAQGPD010000629.1 GCA_028293305.1 Verrucomicrobiales bacterium
CCCCGCCCCGCCCCGCTTCACCCCGCCCCTTCCCCCCAAAAAAAATCCCACCATGTCCATCGCCCCGGAATTTTCAGTCCTCATCTACGAAGGCCAAGGCTCCCGCCCCCTCGACGCCAACCGCCGCTTCGACGTCTGCTCCGCCCTCCTCGACCGTGGGTATTCCGTCAGCCGCGCCGGCCTCGGAGCCCGCCTCGACCCCGCGCAATCCACCCTCCTCATCCTCGCCGAATTCGACAACGCCCAGCCTCCCGAACTCGAGGACGCCGCCGGCCAAATCCAACTGACCACTCTCGACATCACCGCCCTCGACGCCACCGCCGTCACCGCCCTCGTCGAGCGCTCCCGCGGCACCCGCCCCATGAACCAGCCCGGCCTCTGGAAACCGTGGTTCCCCGTCATCGACTACTCCCGCTGCACCAACTGCATGCAGTGCCTCAGCTTCTGCCTCTTCGACGTCTACGGCGTCAGCAAGGAGGGCAAACTCCAGGTCCAAAACAACGACAACTGCAAGACCAACTGCCCCGCCTGCTCCCGCGTCTGCCCGGAAGTCGCCATCATGTTCCCCAAATACACCAGCGGCCCGATCAACGGCGAGCCGGTCAGCGACTCCGACGTGAAGCGCGAAAAAATGAAGGTGGACATCTCCGCCCTCCTCGGCGGCGACCTCTACGCCCGCCTCCGCGAACGCAGTGACGAGGCCAAAAGCCGCTTCTCCAAGGAACGCGACGCCAGCAAAGCCCTGGCCGAGCGCAAAAAGTGTCTAACCAAACTCATGGCCGAAGGCATGATCCCCGCCGACGTCCTCGCCAGCCTCCCCAGCCCCGAGGAAATCCAACGCCGAGCCACCGCCGCCGCCGCCAAAGCCGAAGCCGCCCTCGCCAACCAATAGCAATTTAGAGCATTCAAAGCTCAATTTCCAAATATCAGGCCTCATTTCCGAAAGTTCCCGAATTCCAAATTTGCAAACCATCCATTTCCCGGATTTCCCGAATTTCCAAATTTCCAAATTCCAAATTTCCACATTTCCACATTTCTTAATTTCTTAATTTCCTAATTTTCCGCCCCCTCCGCCATGCCCCTCCCGACCCTAACCACCGCCGCCGTCCTCGCCGCCGCCGCCGTCCTGACCGTCGCCGCCCCGCCCTCCGCGCAGGCTCTTGAAGCGGAGATCGACCAACTCCTCGCCGTCGGACCCGAAGGCAAAGGAAACCCGGAAGCTGCCGCCGCCTGGAAATCCATCGCCGCCCAGGCCACCCCCGCCGACGTCCCCGCCCTGCTCGCCGCCATGGACAAGGCCGGGCCCCTCGCCGCCAATTGGATCCGCGGCGCCGTCCTCACCGTCGCCGACCGCAGCCAGGCCGCCGGCTCGCCTTTGACCCCCGATTCCCTAACCGCCTTCCTCACCAAAACCACCCACGGCCCCGCCGGGCGCCTCCTCGCCGCCGACCTCCTGAAGCATTCCCATCCTGACACCTGGAAAACGCTGGTCCCCACTTTCCTCCTCGACCCCGTCCCCGCCCTCCGCCGCGAACCCGTCGCCCTCCTGACAACTTCCGCCACCGCCGCCAAGGACAAATCCCAACTCCGGCAAGCCCTCGACGCCGCCCGCGATGAGGACCAGGTCCGCGCCGCCGCCGACGAACTCCGCACCCTCGGCGAGACCGTGGACCTCCCCCGCCACTTTGGTTTCCTCATGGACTGGCAAGTCATCGGCCCTTTCGATAACAAATCCCGCTCCGGCTACGCCGCCGTCTTCCCGCCCGAACTTTCCATCGACCTCAACGCCTCCTATCAAGGCAAGGAAGTCAAACCCGGCGCCGACCCCACCATCCGCTGGAAGCCCTTCACCACGGAGGATGAGTTCGGAGTCGTGGACCTTAACAAACCCCTGGGCATGCTCAAGGAAGTCACCGGCTACGCCACCACCACTTACACCAGCCCCGAAGCCCGCCCCGCCGAAATCCGCCTCGGCTCCAAAAACGCCTGGAAACTCTGGTTCAACGGCACCCCCGTCTTCGCCCGCGACGAATACCACCGAGGCATGAAAATCGACCAATACCGCTTCCCGGTCGAACTCAAAGCCGGCCCCAACACCATCCTCATGAAACTTTGTCAGAACGAGCAAACCGAAACATGGACCGTCCAATGGGACTTCCAGCTCCGCATCTGCGACGCCAGCGGCACCGCCCTCCTCGCCTCCGACCGCCCGGCCACCCCGCCCGCTGCCCTGACAGGAAAAAAATAACAATTTTCCGCCCGCCGCCGCCCGCCCAATCCTGACAACTTTTCAAACCATGAAAACGCAAGCCATCCGCCGCCGCCTTCCCTCCGCCGCCGCCGCGATCCTGACTTTCTCCGGCGCCACCGCCTACGCGGACTGGCTCCAGTTCCGCGGCCCGGACGCCTCCGGACGCGGCACCGGCCAGGCTCCCGCCGCTTTGGCGCCGTCGGATATCGTCTGGAAAGCCGACCTCCCCGGCCGCGGCCTCTCCTCCCCGCTCATCGCCGGCAACAAGGTTTTCCTGACCGCCGCCAGCGGCCCCGACCAGGAAACCCTGCACGTGCTTTGTTTCGATAACACTTCCGGAAAAACCCTCTGGGAACGCCGCTTCCAAGCCACCGGCCGCACCATGTGCCACGAAAAAACCAACGTCGCCGCCCCGACGCCCGCCTCGGATGGCACCCGGCTTTTCGCCCTCTTTTCCTCCAACGATTGCTTCTGCCTGGACTTTGACGGAAATTTGTTATGGCTGCGCAGCTTCACCCTGGACTACCCTAACGCCAGCAACAGCCTCGGCATGGCATCCTCCCCCATCCTCGCGGACGGCGTGCTGATCACCCAGATTGAAAACGACGGCGAGTCCTTCACCGCCGGCATTGATCCCGCCACCGGCCAAAACCTTTGGAAACTGGATCGACCCAAAAACGCCAACTGGACCTCCCCCACCGCTTGGAAGGACCCCGGCTCCGGCCGCCTCAACGTCCTCGTCACCGCCCATGAAGGCGTCCTCGCCCTCGACCCACGCACCGGCAAGGAACAATGGACCCTGCCAAAACCCGGCACCACCATCCCCAGCGGCGGCATCGGCGAAAATCACTTTGCCGTCCCCCGCCCCGGCAAAGGCCTCGCCGTCTGGACCCTGACCGGCGGCACCTCCCCGCCCCAGCTCGCCTGGGAATCCCCGCAGATCAATTCGGACACCGCAAGCCCCGTCATCCAAGGCTCCCGCGTCTACGCCATCAACGGCGCCGGCGTGCTCTCCTGCGCGGAACTCACCACCGGCGACCGCCCATGGAAGCTCCGCCTTGAAGGCCCGTTTTCCGGCAGCCCCGTCATGTCAGGAAACACCCTCTTCGCCGTCAGCGAACGCGGCCTGCTTCAAGCCGTCGACACCACCTCCGCGGAAGGCGCCATTTCCGGAAAACTCGACCTGGCCGAAACCATCCTCTGCACCCCCAGCCTTTCCGGCACGTCGATCTACGTCCGCAGCGACTCCCACCTCTGGCGCATCGGCCGTTAGGAAGCTAGGAGCCGCAGCCTATCCAATCCTCTCCGCCGCGGCGTGGACTGAATCTCCTATCAAACCGAGGCCTCGGGCACCGGCCGGCTGCGCGCCATCCAGACGCCCGCCACCGCCACCACCATGCCCACGAGCGAAAGCCCCGTCACGGTCTCGCCGAAAATGCCCCATGCCATCAGAGTCGTCACCGCCGGCACCGTGTAAAAAAGGCTGGCCACATTCACTGCGGTTCCGCTGCGAATCAGATAATTCAAAAGACTGATCGCCCCGATTGATAGCACAAAAACCACCCATAACAAAGCGAACACAAACTGTCCGCTCCACACCACCACCCGCGTCTCCACGGCAAAAGCCAAGGGAACCGTGATCAAAAGGCTGGCCGCATATTGCACCACGGTCCCCGTGCGCAAATCAAATCCCGGGCAAAACCGCTTCTGCCACAAAGTCCCCGCCGTAATCCCCGCCAGCGCCAGCAAAGCCGGGATCATCATGGTTGTCGTCAGCCCTCCGCCGCCCATGCGATGCGCCACCACCATGGCGGTCCCCGCCAGCCCCAACCCCAGCCCGGCCCATTGCCGCGCCACCACCCGCTCGCCCAAAACCGCGCCCGCAAACGCCGCCGTGACCAGCGGCTGAAGCGAAACCACCAAACTCAACAACCCCGCCGGAAGCCCCAGCCGCAACGACCACACGCATCCGCTCAAATACAGCGCGTGCGTCAAAAGCCCCGCCACCGCCAGATGCCCTATCACCTTCCCGCCCCGCGGCCACGGCGCGCGCATGACCAGGGCCACCGGCACCAGAATCGCCAGCACCACCGAATAACGGATCGACAGAAAAGTAAACGGTTCCGCGAACGGCACGCCCAATTTTGACCCGATGAATCCGCTGCTCCACAATAGGACGAACAGCCACGGCACGATCGCCAACACCTTCTCCCGCTTCATGCTCATCGGCTGGTTCGGGATCCGATTAAACAAAAACCCAAAGCCATTGCACTCCCTGCCCATGCGGAAGCATACTCCTCGGCGGATACTGCGGCATTGGAGGAACGGATCATGACGGAAATTGGCAAAATGTTGAATTTGAAGCAAATGCCTGCTTCCCATCCCATCCGGAATCAACCACAAGCGCCGGAAAATTATCCGCCGCCACCGCCCTGCACTGACATCCGGTCACACCAACTCCGGCAGCCCTTCCAACAATTTCTCCAACTTCACCGGATAGTCGCGCACCCTCACTCCCGTGGCGTTGTATATCGCGTTGGACACCGCCGCCGCCGCGCCGCAGATGCCCAGCTCACCCACGCCTTTGGCCTTCATCGGTGAGGAAATGGGGTCGGTTTCATCCAGGAATATCACCTCCTGATGCGGGATGTCGGCGTGGACCGGCACTTCATATCCCGCCAGGTCGTGATTCACAAAATAACCCAACTTTTTGTCCACGGCCAACTCCTCCATCAAGGCTGCCCCGACGCCCATGGTCATGGCTCCTATCACTTGGCTGCGCGCCGTTTTGGGATTCAGAATCCGGCCCGCGGCGCAAACTGCCAGCATTCTTCTAACACGTGTTTCACCGGTGTGGGCATCCACCGCGACCTCCACAAAATGCGCTCCAAAAGTGGACTGCTGATACTGCTTGTCCAAATCGCCATATTCTATCATGTCCTCCGCGACCCATTCCTTGCCGCCCGCCGCTTGGACCAGAGAGATCCGCTTTTCCCCGGACCGGATTTCACCGTCCGCAAAATCCACACCATCCCCAACAAAACCGGCTGCCTTCTCCAACATTTCACGCAGTTTCATGCAGGCCGCGTAAACGCCGGAGGTGGAATTGTTGGCGCCCCATTGACCGCCGGAGCCGCACGATGCCGGAAAGCTGGAATCGCCCAGGCGCACCGTCACCCTATCCATTTCCACGCCCATCATTTCCGCTGCGGTTTGCGCGATGATGGTGTAGCTGCCGGTGCCGATATCCGTCATGTCAGTCTCCACCGTCACCTGGCCGTCGGCACCCAGCCTGACACGAGCAGCGGATTTCATCAGCAGATTGTTCCGGAATGCCGCCGCCACTCCCATCCCCACGAGCCATCTTCCCTCACGTTTTTTTCCGGGCTCGGAACTCCGGTCTTTCCACCCGAACTTTTCCGCACCATCCCGGAGGCACTTGACCAGCTGGCGTTTTGAAAAAGGCGGATTCGGATTGGGCTTCGGCTCCTCTTTTTTGGCATCGTCACCTTTCTGTTTCTCCTTTTCCTTGGCTTCCTCCTCGGGGGGAGGCGGATTGTCAGGAAGCACCTGGGTGTCATTCAAAATTCTAAATTCCACAGGATCCATTCCCAGCTTCGCGGCCATTTCATCCATGGCGATTTCCAACACCGCCAAGCCCGGCGCCTCGCCCGGGGCTCTCATGGCATTCGCTTCCGGAAGATCCATCAACGCCATCCGGTTGGCCGTCATGCGATGCTCCCCGGCATAAAGCGCCCGCGTTTGCAGCGCCCCCGTCTCCGCGCTCCCACCCTCCAGATTCCCGGACCAGCATTCGTGCCCAATAGCGGTTATCCGTCCATCCTTGCCCGCACCGATCCTGACTCTTTGGATGGTCGCCGAACGGTGGGTCGCGTTGTTGGGAATCAGGGCCCGCTGCAGCGTCACCTTGACCGGCCGCCCGGCAGCCCGCGCGCCCAGCGCCGCCAGCAAGGCGTCCGCCCGGAGGAAAAGTTTGGCTCCGAAACCTCCGCCGATGTAAGGCGAAATCACCCTCACTTTTTCAGCGGGAATGCCGAGGGTCGCGGCGAGATCGGCCACGGTCCAGGCGATCATCTGGTTCGAGGTCCAAATAGTAAGACTATCCCCCTTCCATTCCGCGATCGTCGCGTGCGGCTCGATCATGGAATGGGATTCATACGCCGTCGAGTAGGTCTCATCCAGGCGCACGGTCGCGCCCGCGAAGCCGCTGTCGAAGTCGCCCACCTTGCTGGCCGGAGCGTCCCCGCCGCCGGTTTTTTCCGCCATGGGCGCGCTTTCCTTCAAAGCCGCCAAATCAAACTTCCCCTCGGCGGCCGCATACTTGACGCGGATCAATCCGGAGGCCGCCCTGGCCTGCTCAAAGCTTCCAGCGACCACCAAAGCGATGGCTTGGTGATAGTGCTGAATTTCCGGACCGCCCAGCAAATGGGCGGTGTTCATTTTGCCTTTGGAAAGTTTGCCGGCGTTTTCAGCCGTCACCACGGCGATGACGCCGGGAGCGGATTTCGCGGCGCTGATATCCATCGACGCGATTTTGCCTTTGGCGATGCCCGCGCCCAAAATATAACCATAGGCCTGGTTCGCGGCCACGTCATGGCGCTCGAACGCATAGGGCGCGGTTCCAGTGGTTTTGAGAGGACCGTCGACACGGTCGACCGGTTTCCCCACGACCTTCAAGCGGTCGATGGGATTTTCCTTGGCGGGGGTCTCGAATTTCATAGGTCAGGCTCCTTTTGCTTCCGCCAGCACCGAGGCCAGGGTGCGTTCGACGAGTTTGATTTTGAATGCATT
>JAQGPD010000459.1 GCA_028293305.1 Verrucomicrobiales bacterium
TTGGTGTTGGTCGATTATCTATGCATTTTCCGTCCGGGGCGGAATACGCTGCATGATGACTTCGCGCAGACGAAGGTGGTGCAGCTGCCGCCGGCTGTCTAAGCAATCTTCCGAAGCCGCCGCCGTATTGTTATGGCGGCGGCTTTTTTTGTGCGCGGGGCGGGTTGTTGGGAGGGTGTGGAAAAAAACCGTGCTCTTGACGGAGGGCGCGGCATGACGGTGTAACGGGGGATGGATACTTTTATTGCGCCTACGGACCGGGCCGACTTGTTGCGCACTGCCGTGAATCAGGCGGTCGATTTTTTGCGGGATGGTGAAGTGGTCGCATTGCCGGCGGAGACCGTGTATGGATTGGCGGCGGATGCGATGAATCCGGCGGCGGTGGCGCGGATTTTCGAGGCGAAGGAGCGGCCTTCGTTCGATCCTTTGATTGTGCACTTGCCGCATCGGAAGCGGCTGGCGGATGTGGCGGTGGTGCCGGCGGAGATCGCGGAGACGGTGAATTTATTGATCGAAAAATTCTGGCCGGGACCGCTGACGCTGGTTCTTCCGAAGCATGAGTCCGTGCCGGAGGCGGTGACCGGCGGATTGCCGACGGTGGCGGTGCGGATGAGTTCGCATCCGGTTTTCAAAGCGGTGGTGACGAGTTTCGGTGGGCCCTTGGCGGCTCCGAGCGCGAACCGGTTCGGGCGCATTTCCCCGACTTCGGCCGGGGCGGTGATGAAGGAGCTGGAGGGGAGGATTCCGCTGATTTTGGATGGCGGGGCCTGTCCGGAGGGATTGGAATCGACTATCATCCGGATCATTCCTTCGGAGAAAGGAAAGCCGGTTTTCCGGATTTTGCGGGCGGGTCCGGTGACGAAGGATGACCTGCAGCCGTATGGAAAAATCGAGTGGGGGAATGGCCAGCCTGACAAAAAGGGGCAGGTGGCGCCGCCGGAGGTGCCGGGGCAGTTGCCCAGCCATTATGCACCGCGGACGCCGTTGCGGCTGGTGGAGAATCCTGACCACTTTTTACCGGAGGAGGGGAAACGTTATGCTTTGCTGAGTTATCGGGGGGATGCGGAGGATGGCTATCTGGACCTGACGGAGTGGGAGCATGTGCTGGTGCTGAGTCCGGGGAGCGGGAAGCTGCCGGAGGCGGCGCTGCGGCTGTTCCATTGTCTGCGGGCGCTCGATGAGCTGGAAGTGGATGAAATCATCGCGGAGCCGGTGCCGCTGCGGGAGGTGGGGATGGCGATCATGGAGCGGCTGCGGCGGGCGTCTTATTTGTGAGCGGCGTAAGCGGGCGGGGGACGTGAAGGTGAGGGATCTTGGAGCTGGAGTGGGAGCTGGACTTTAGTTTTTGAGAGTCCGGGGGAAAATGAAAATAGGCCCTATAAGTCTTATGGGACCGATAGGGCCTATTTTTCGTTTGGCGGGGAGGCTGGTTAGCGGTGGTGGTTTTCCTTTGCTTTGGGCCGGGCTGCTGAAAACAAGGCCGGGACGGGCCTTGCTACGGTTTTCCGCCAGGATCAGGCGGTGAGCTTTTTCGTCAGGGTTGCGATGTGCGTGCCTTGGAATTTCGCCATGGCGAGTTCCTTGGCGCTGGGTTGGCGGGAGCCGTCGGCACCGGCGATGCAGGCCGCGCCCCAGGGGGAGCCGCCTTTGACTTCGCTGATATCGGCTAGCTCCGGGCAGCTGTAGGGGAGGCCGGCGTAGATGAAGCCGTGGTGCATGAGGGTGGTGACGAAGCTGGTGATGGTGGTTTCATTTCCGCCGCCGGTGCCGGTGCTGGTAAAGACGCTGCCGACTTTTCCGACGAGGGCGCCCTTGGCCCACAAGCCGCCGGTTTGGTCCAGGAAATTGCGCATCTGGGCGGCCATGTTGCCGAAGCGGGTCGGGGTGCCGAAGATGATGCCGTCGTAGTCCGCGAGTTCCGAGGGCTCGGCGATGGGGGCGGCCTGGTCCAGCTTCGCGCCGTATTTCGCGGCGACGTCGGGGGGCATGGTTTCAGGGACGCGTTTGATAGTGACTTCCACGCCTTCGACGGAGCGTGCGCCTTCGGCGATGGCGGAGGCCATGGTTTCGATGTGGCCGTAGGTGGAGTAGTAGAGAACGAGTAGTTTTGACATAATGGGTGTTAGTTTGAGTGGCTGTTTCGTCGGCTATTTGGTTGGTTCGAACGTCGGTTAGGTTATGTTTGTTCGGAGTAGGGATTTGGAATGGTAGGCCGGGTTTTCGGGCGAAGAAACGTGCGCGGCGGTCAGGCGGAGGCAGGGGTGCGGAAGAGGGCCAGGAATCCGGCACGGTGGGTCCAGACGAGGAAGAGGGAGAGGACGGTGATGGCCAAAACGGGGGGCTGAGTAAGGCCGGCGCCTTTGGTGAGGAAGACGTGGAAGGCCAGGATGTTGACGATGACAGGACCCAGGAGGAGGAGGCCGAGGGCGCGGGTTTTGGGGAAGAGGCAGAGGAGGCCGCCGGAGATTTCGAAGAGTTTCACGAAGGCCAGGTAGCCGGTCGGATAGAGGGCACCCATAAAAAGGGCGGGGGGTGTGCCGGCGGGGGGCTGGGGCTGCGCGGGGAGGAAGGGGAAGAAGAAGTTCAGGCCGAACATGAGGAAGAGGAGGCCGAGCAGGACGCCAGCGATGGTGGGGAGGTGTTTCATAGGTGTGGTTTGTGAAAGTTAGGGTTGGGTTTTTTATTTGGGGTTTTTTGGGTGGTGGCCGATTGGTGGTCGACCTGGTGTTTTTTGGTATGGTGTGGTGTGGTGGGTTTTTTTTGCAGTCGCGGGTGGTGGGCCGCGGTGTCGCGGGGGGAGTGTTCGCCTTGGTGGCCTGTGGACCTTTGCGGTCCTGAAATGCGTTATTTCAGGTCGAAGAGGAGGGCTTCGGTTTCGTTGATGGCGCGGATTTCGAAGTCGCCTTCGTCCTCGCTGCTGGCTCCGTCGCCGGCGATGAGGGCCTCGCCATCAAGGGTCAGGCTGCCGCGCATGACCTGGATCCAAAGGCCGCGGCCGGGGGCGAGGTGGTGGGCGATGGATTCGCCGGATTGAAGGCGGAGGCGGTAGATGTGGGCGTCCTGGTGGATGGTGGCGGAGTCATCGCGGCCGTCCGGGGAGATGACGAGGACCTTGGGATCGGCGTCGCTTTCGGGTTTCGGGTGCCATTCCGTGTAGCTCGGGGTGAGGTTGCGTTTTTCCGGCATGATCCAGATTTGGAGGAGGTGCAGGTCCTTGTGGGTGTCCGGGTTGAACTCGCTGTGGGTCACGCCGGAGCCGGCGCTCATGAGTTGGATTTGGCCGGGGAGGAGGGTGCGGCCGTTGCCCATGCTGTCCTTGTGGGCCATGGAGCCGGCGAGGACATAACTGAAGATTTCCATGTCGCGGTGGGGGTGGGTGCCGAAGCCGCGGCCGGCGTCCACGTGGTCCTCGTTGATGACGCGGAGGGAGCGGAAGTTCATGTGGGCGGGGTCGTAGTAGTCCGCGAAGGAGAAGGAATGCTGGGTTTTCAACCAGCCGTGGTCCGCGTGACCGCGGGCGGCGGAGGGGCGCTTCACGATGCGGTGGGTGGTGGGAGAGTTGGTTTTCATGATGGGAAAGAATACCGGCCCGGGAGGAAGTGGAAAATATCATGTTGCTTGCCTCAGCATACCTTCGAGGTATGCTCGGGAGATTATGGAATTGAGACATCTCCGGTATTTCGCCATGGTGGCGGAGGAACAGAACATCACGCGGGCGGCGGCGCGGCTGCATGTTTCGCAACCGCCCCTGAGTAGGCAGATTCGGGATCTGGAGGAGGAGCTGGGGGTGGCATTGTTCGAGCGCAGCGCGAAGAGCGTGAAGCTGACCGAGGCGGGTCGGGTTTTTCTGGTCGAGGCGAATGCGGTGCTGGCGCGCGCCGAGCAGGCCCGGCAGGCGGTGCGGGCGTTTGCCGTGCAATGCACCGGGGAGCTGCATGTGGGCTATGCGCCGAGTCTGACGGTGGAGTTGTTGCCGCATGCGTTGCGGGAATTTCAGAAAACCTCGCCGGGCATCCGGGTGACATTGCATGATCTATCCACGGAGGAAATGTTGTCAGGCGTGCGCGGGGGGGCGCTGGATTTGGCCCTGATGATCCAGCCAGGGAAGGCGGCGCTGACGGGCCTGACCTTCGAGGAGCTGCGGCGGTATAACGTTTGTGTGGCGGTGCCGCCGGGGCATGCGCTGGCGGGGTCCGGGCAGGTGGCGCTGCGGGTGCTGGCCAAGGAACAGCTGGTGGGCTACACTCGGGCGGACTACCCGGAATATCACGAGTGGCTGAACGCGCTTTTCGCTCCCCTGGGCCGGGGCATGCGCTCCGTGGAGGAACATGATAGTGCGACCAGTCTGATCGCCGCGGTCGAGTCCGGGCGCGGGGTGGCGTTGGTGCCGCAAAGTTTCGCGTGTTTTGTGGGGGCGCGGTTGAAGTTGCTTCCATTGACCCCGGCGCCGCCGGCCTTTGAGGTGGGGGTGGTGAGAAAAAAAGGTGACTCCGGAAAGGCGGGGCTGGAGTTTGTGGTGGCCGCGAAACGTCCGGTGGCGGAAAACGCGTGATTTTTCCCCTCACGAAATCTTCATGGAATCCGGGCATCTTTCCCCTGGCGGGGGGACGCGGAGCGGCGTAGGACCCGCGTTTCCAATGGACCGCCGCACTGCGGGGACCGGTCCCGTTCACCTATTATGCGAGAGATCACTTTTCAGTCGCTGACGCGACGCGCCGAAATCGGAGCCAATTGTTATGTGCTGGATACCGGCATGGCGCGTATCGCGCTGGATTCCGGAATGCACCCCAAGGAGAAGGCTTTCGACGCCATCCCCGACTTCAGTCTGCTTGAGGACGGGACTCTGGATGCGGTCATGGTCAGCCATTCCCATTTGGACCACGTCGGATCCCTGCCCATCATGATGCGGCGGAACCCGAAGGCCCCGGCCTACATGTCGGATGTCACCTGCGAGTTTTCCGAGGCCCTGCTTCATAACTCCGTGAACGTCATGTCCTCCCAGCGCGAGCAGGAAGGCATTAAGGAGTATCCGCTTTTCACCCATCGGGAACTCGACAACCTCGTGCGCCGCTTCGAGCGACGCCGCGGTGGCCGTCCTTTTGATGTGGCGGGCACAGGGGTCAAAGCCGAGTTTTTTGACGCCGGGCATCTTCCCGGCAGCGTCGGGATGTTGTTGGACATCGACGGGTTGAAGGTTTTTTACACCGGGGACGTCCAGTTCGAGGACCAGACGATTTTGATGGGCGCGGATTTTCCGGAAAAACACGTGGATGTGCTCATCATGGAATGCACGCGCGGCGCGGTCGAGCGCGACCCCGCCTACAGCCGCCGGGCCGAGTCCGACCGCTTGGCGGAAGTCATCAGCCGCACCATGGAACGCGGCGGCAGTGTGTTGATTCCGGTCTTCGCCCTGGGCAAGACGCAGGAAATTCTGATGATGCTCCATGAGTTGAAGCGGGAGAAAAAAATCAAGCAGGACATCCCCGTGCACATCGGCGGATTGAGCAGCAAGATGACGCAGATCGTGGACAAATACAGCGGCGAAGTCCGTCGCCAGCATGGCGGATTCCGGCTTCTGGAAAACATGTCAGGCATCGTGAAGTCCAAAAAAGGCGAACGCGTGACCAAGTGTCAGGCTGGCCGGATTTACGCGGTCAGCAGCGGGATGATGTCGGAATACACCGTCAGCAACGACCTCGCGCACCACTTCATCAATCAGCCGAAAAACTCGCTTTGTTTTGTGGGCTACGCCGACCCTGACAGTCCGGCGGGCGCGATTTTGTCCTCACTTCCCGGAGCGCCGGTGAAGCTTTCCAACGGCCATCCGCCGGTGGAATTGAACTGCGAGGTCGCCAAGTTCGACTTCAGCGGCCACGCCCCGCGCCGGGATTTGGTGGAATACGCCCGCAAGCTCAGCCCCCGCAAGATTTTGCTCGTCCACGGCGATGCGCCCGCGATGGAATGGATGGCGGCCACGCTGAGTCTGGCCCTGCCGGAATGTGAGATCATCATCCCGATGCCGGGCGAGAAGATTCCGTTGGGTTGAGGGCTGGGGTTTGGGTTTTTTGGTGGAGGGGAAGGGACGAAAGGGACAAAAAGGACTTAAAGGACCAAAGGGACCGGACTGAATGGACCAAAGGGACCAGACTGAATGGACCAATGGGACCGGACTGAATGGACCAATGGGACCGGACTGAATGGACATAATGGACCAAAGGGACTTAAAGGACCGAAGGTCCTGTGCGGGCGCAGCCAGCCTTGGACTGCTGTGACTTGTCACAGCTTTCCCCTGCGAAGCTTGCTGAGCCGAATGAATAACCCGGCTCCGTGCGCCACTGCCGTCCCCCAAGTAGCCCGCCCAGAGCAGTTTAAACAAACTGTAGCCGCTAGGCGTCTCCAACATCAGGCCCGGAGGGCCGGAATCTTTATAGCCACCGACCCGCGAAAAAGGATCCAGCTCCGGAGGAGCGGCATAGTCTACCCCGATGCAGCCATATGTCGCTCCTCCGGAGCTAAAAATTGAACGGCTGACTATGG
>JAQGPD010000055.1 GCA_028293305.1 Verrucomicrobiales bacterium
ATGAACTTTGCAAAGTAACTGCTCAGATTGAAGGAACCTCCGAGTGGGGTATTCTCGAAGGCGTCCGCGTTTCCACCAACCGCCGCCCCGACCTCCGTCTGCGATTTCTTCCCCGGGAAATGGACAAAACCCTGATCGGCCGGAAGGTTTACAGCCTTCCGGATTACATCAGTTTCCCGCCCAATATCCTTCTCGGAACTATTTCCGAATTCCGTGCCGGTGACTACTCCACCGAAGCCGTGATCAAGCCTGCCGTCCAAAATCTGGACCGTTTGAAATATGTCTTCGTGTTGGGGCTGGGTGCCGATGAAAAACCCGCACCCCCGCTCGAGCCGCGATGATTTTCACCGTCCTCCTCTTCGTCGTCACGGGGCTGGCCCTCATCCTCCAGGACTTCATCCCGGCATTCGACTGGGCCTACGGCTCCCGCATTTTCCTGGTGCCGGTCGTCTTCTTCGCCTGCTCCGTCAGCGTGCCTTTTCCGGTGATGTTGATGCTGGCCTTCGCCACCGGATTCATCTGGGACGCGCGGAATCTGGTGAATCCCGACTATGCTGAGAAACTGGCCACCGCTGCTGGTGGAGGGAATATTCATTTCGGCGATATCGGTCAGGCCGCCTGGCAACTGGAGGCCGCCATTCCGCACAGCGGCGCCACTTTCGGCTTCACCATTTTCCTTTATATGCTGCTGGGAAGTCTCATGCAGGGCATCCGTCCGCTCTTCCGGCGCGGCCGTTGGGAGTTGCCTGTCCTCATGACGGGAGTCGGCACGTTCCTGCTTTTATTGTTGGAATTTCTTTGGATCAACTTCCGCCGCGGCGGCTTCGTATTTCCAGTCGAAATCTGGTATCACCTCCTCACAACCGCGCTGCTCTCCATGTTCGTGGCGCCTCTCATTTTCTTCCTGATCGATACTCTTGCCAGGGTCAGCGGCTACCGCATCCGCTATACTGGCCTAACCAACCGCCGCTGGGCTCCACCGACATGATCTCCAGTCACCGTCTCCGGCTCTACATCTTCGCCCTCATCATCCTGAGTGGTTTCGGCGTGCTCATCTACCGGCTCTGGGTCCTCCAGATCAACCGGCAGGACGAGTTCATCGCCAAACTCCCGGAAACGGACAAGGCTAACCAGCGCATCCCCGGACCACGCGGCCGTATTTTCGACCGCAATGGCATCCCGCTGGCCGATAACAAAGCCAATCTCGAAGTCGGCCTGAATCTCGCCGAAATCGAAAGCTATTGGCGCGAAACCCACCCCAAGGAGGAGGTCCCCAAGTTTGTCTGGGCGGAGCGCAAGGACCCGGACACGGACATCATGTCCATCCTGAACCGCACCATCTTCCCCAAGCTGGACGCCCTCAGCCTCTACGTGCAGCCCAGCCCGAAAATGGTGGATGACATCCGCATCTGGTATCGGGAAAACCGCGGCATCATTCCCTATCCCTATCAAAAAGCCCTGGACCGCTCCAACAAGGAGGATTACCGCCGCTTCGCCGCCTACGCGGAATACGCCAACGAACTCCCGGGCATCGCCCTGCGCGACCGCTCGACCCGCATCTATCCTCTCAAAGCCCTCGGCGCCCACATCCTCGGCTACGTCAAAGCCGCCGGCCGCGAGCGCCCCCCGGGCGACGAGGCTGATCGCTGGAACTTCTTTGAAAACGACGACACCGGCATCGCGGGCGTGGAAAAAACGCTCGACGCCGACCTCCGCGGCAAGCCCGGCAAACGTGTCTTCCTCAAAAACGAACACGGCCGCCTCGCCGACGAGATCGTGGAGGAACGCGTGGATCCCCTGCCAGGAAATGACGTGTTTCTAACCATCGATGCGCGCATCCAGTCCATCGCCGAAAACGCCCTCCGCGACGCCATTTACGCCCCCGGAAAAACCGGCATCGGCCGCGGAGCCGTGACGGTGGTCGATCCCAATACCGGCGAAATCCTGGCCATGGCCTCGGTGCCATCCTTCGACCCCAATGTTTTCATTCCCTTCATCCGCAGCGAGGATTACACCAAGCTCCTGGACGACCCCACGGTCCCTTTGGTCAGCCGATCCCTCAGCGCGTTTCCGCCGGGCTCGACCTTTAAAATCGTCACCGCCATCGCCGCCTCCATCGAGGGAAAGGCGGGCAATCATTACAACTGCTCCGGTTCCTATTCCTACGGCGGCCGTCCTTTCAAATGCTGGATCGCGGCCAAGGGTGGATCGCACGGCACACTGGACCTCGCTGACGCTTTGAAAAATTCCTGCAATTGTTATTTCTATCAAAGCGGAAACGCCGCCGGGATTGATAGGATCGAACAGGTGGCGAAACTTTACGGCATTGGATCCAAGCTGCCTATCCAACTGGACTATCGGGTTTATGATTTCATGCCTGGCGATGAATGGTGGGAACGCCAGAATCTCGGTCCATGGACCTCCGCAAAAACCGCCAACGTTTCCATCGGTCAGGGCGAGGTCCTGGCGACTCCGCTGCAAATGGCGCTCATCGCCAGCTCCGTCGCGACGAATGGCAAAGGCTACAAACCCACCCTGGTCCATCACCAGATCATCCACAGCCGGAACCGGGAAGGGGATGTCACCCAACTGCGCAGCGAATTCAAACCTCAGCTGAAATTCGATCTTCTCAACATGGGCACCGGCAGCGCGAAGGTCAAAGACTTCGCCGTGATCCGCAATGGCATGTGGAAAGTGGTGAATGACACCAGTGGTTCCACCGGCAAGGCGGCGAAATCCGACTACGGCATCGCGGGCAAGACCGGCACCGCGCAGAAGTGGCGCATGATCAAGGAAGTGGATAAAAATGGCAAGGAAACCAGCCGCAAGGTCATGGACAACCACACGTGGTTTGTCGCTTTCGCTCCCTATGACAACCCCAAGGTCGCCGTTTGCGTGGTCATCGCCAATGGCAACTCCGGCGGTGGCACCGCCGCTCCCGTCGCCAAGCGCGTCATCGAGCGCAGCCTCGGCCTGGAGGATGGCAAATGGCAGCAACCCATCGCGGCCATCGAGCCCGCCACGGGACATTTTGAATTCAGTGAAACCATCACCTACCCGGGCGAGGCCCTGCCGGTCATCGAGCCCGGGGATGAGAATGGCGACATTGTCGACAATAACGAAGAGGAGCCCGTCACCGTGAAACCGGTCGTCGAGGCTCCCACTCCCGCCGCCGCGGCCCCCCGGGTCGGCGAGGAGTCCACCACCGCGCCCCGCGCGACCGACGTCAAAAAACGTCAGTTCAAAAAACAACCCAATTCCAACTAACCTTTCCAGCTTTTCCCATCAATCAGTCCCGGCGCCCCGCGCGCCGCACCCCGATTCCACCCCATGCTTTTTGCCGCAATGATCAAACGTATCCGCAGATTTTTCGGAGGTAACACTCCATTCACCGAAGGCGTCCGTGTCGTAGTTAACACGGAAAAACTCGAACAACGCGTCGCTCTCGTCGAGAACGGCATGCTTGAGGAATACACCATCGAACGCGCCGGCACCCAACACATCGTCGGCAGCATCTACAAAGGCCGTGTCCGCAATATCGAGCCCGGCCTCAAAGCCATGTTCATCGACATCGGCCTGGAAAAAAATGCCTTCCTCCACTTCTGGGACGCCATCCCCGCCGCCGACAACGAGGAAGCCGAGGAAGGCTCCCGCAACGACATCGAGGAGATCGACCGCGGTGGCCGTGGCAAGGTGAAGAAGAAAAAAATCACCGCCCGCGACATTCCGAATCTCTATCCGGTTGGCGCCGAAATGCTGGTCCAGGTCACCAAAGGCCCCATCGGCACCAAAGGCCCGCGCATCACCACTAACATCTCTTTGGCCGGCCGGTTCCTCGTCCTCATGCCGCTGAATGACATGTTCGGCATTTCCCGGAAAATCGAGGAACCGCGCGAGCGCGACCGCCTCCGGAAAATCCTCCGCAAGCTCAGCGTGCCGGAAGGCATGGGCGTGATCATGCGCACCGTGTGCATGGGCAAGCGCGCCCGCTATTTCGTCCGCGACCTCGCCATGCTCGTGGAGCAATGGGAGGAGATTTCGAATATCGCCAATAACAAAAAGGCGCCCTGCCTGGCCTTTCAGGAGCCCGACCTCATCGAGCGCACCGTGCGCGATTTCCTAACGGAGGATGTGGATGAAGTCATTTGCGATGACGAGGCCACCGCCCAGCGCATGCGCGACCTCGTGGGACAAATCTCCCGCCGTTCCAAAAAACGCATCCGCTGCCAACGCACGCCGGAGCCGATCTTCGACATGCTGGGCATCCAGAAGCAAATCGACAATGCCTTCAACCGCCAGGTCTGGCTGAAGTGCGGCGGCTATCTTGTTATTGATGAAACGGAGGCGCTCATCGCCATCGACGTGAACACCGGCCGGAACAAAGGCACGGACGATTTGGAAAAAACTATTTTCCAAACCAACATGGAAGCCGCGGAGGAAGTCGCCCGCCAGCTCCGCCTTCGCAATATCGGCGGCCTGGTCGTCGTGGACTTGATCGACATGAAGAGCCGCCGCGATCAGCAGGCGGTTTACAAAGCCATGAAGGACCGCCTGCGCCGCGACAAGGCGAAGACCCAGGTCATGCCCATCTCCCCGCTCGGCCTCATGGAAATGACCCGCCAGCGTCTGCACGAAAGTCTCAGCACCGCCGTTTACGATCCATGCCCCACTTGCAATGGGCAGGGCCGCATCAAGTCCACCGAAACCATGTCCGTGGAACTTCAGCGCCGCGTGAATACGCTCATGCAGAAATATCCTGACACCGAGCACGACCTCCTCATCACCGTGCATCCCGACGTCATGCAGCGTCTGCGCACCAAGGATGAAGCCCTCCTCGTGGACCTTGAGCGCCGCCACCACGGCCGCCTCTCGTTCCGCGCGGACCCGAATCTCCACCGCGAAAACATGACCATTTTGAATGCCCAGACCGGCAAGGAAATGAAGTAATAGCAAAAATGTTCTGACAATATTCCATCTCCGCGCGCGGACCGCATTTTCGGTCCACTTCCGGCATCGTCCGCGCGCGGCGGCAAGTTTTTCAAACCTCCATCCTGACTTAACCCATACTCCCATTCCATGGCTGACCTCAACGAAAACTATCTTAAACTGAAAGCCGGTTACCTCTTCCCGGAAATCGCCCGCCGCGTGGCTCACTTCACCTCCGAAAACAAGGAAGCCGCCGCCCGCCTGATCCGGTGCGGCATCGGCGATGTCACGGAAGCCCTCCCCGCCTCCGCCCGCAACGCCATGAAGGCTGCAGTGGATGAACTCGGCGACCGCGCCACCTTCCGCGGCTACGGCCCGGAGCAGGGATACCCGTTCCTGCGCGAGGCCATCGCGGACCAGGTTTTCGCTCCCCTCGGCTGCAAAATCGCCGCGGACGAAATCTTCATTTCCGACGGTTCGAAATGCGATACCGGCAGCATCCTGGACATCTTCGGCTCCAAAAATAAAATCGCCATCACCGACCCCGTCTATCCGGTTTACGTCGACACCAACGTGATGTGCGGCCACACCGGGGAGTCGGATGAATCCGGCACTTACGAAGGACTCGTTTATCTCCCCTGCGGCCCTTCCAACAACTTCGTCCCGGCCCTGCCGCTGGAAAAAGTGGACCTCATTTATTTGTGTTATCCCAACAACCCGACCGGTGCCACCGCGACCTATGAGGAGCTGTCCGCCTGGGTGCATTTTGCCAGGGAAAACCA
>JAQGPD010000461.1 GCA_028293305.1 Verrucomicrobiales bacterium
GCTTTGGCCGGCGGCGGGGGCGGCGGGGGCGGGGTCGGCCGGAATTCCCGCGCGGGTGGTGCCGTGGGCGGGCCTGGGCTGCGCGTTGATGGCGGGATTGGGGCAGGGGTTCGGGACGACTTTGAGCGGATGGGCGAACCGCATCGCCACGGCCAATCACGTGGAAATCCACGGGATCAGTCAGGCATTTCAGCGGAGCATCGCGGGCATGCTGACGGCGGTGGGAGTGTATTGGATCTGGCGCACCTGGTTCCGCGGGGCGGAGGCGCGGACTGAAGATCATGCCCCGGGCGCCGGTCCAAAATCAGTGCCCGCGGGCGCGAAAAAGTCGGCAGCACCGGTGCGGAAGCACGCGAAATTTTGGCTGGTGGGCGCGGCGATGTTCGGACCGGTGGCGGGCGTTTCCTGTTATCAATGGGCGCGGCTGCACCTGCCTTCGGCCGTGGTCGTGGCCATTGCCGCGACCAGCACGCTGTGGGTCATCCCGCTGGCGAAGTGGATCGACCGCGATCACCCGAGCCTGCGGCAAGTGCTGGGGACGGTGCTGGCGGTGGGGGGAATCGCGGTGTTGTGCCTGGTTGGACGTTAGGGTCACCGGACGGGCTGCGCGGAAGGCGCGTGTGCTGGCTGGGCGGGCGGCTTTGGTGCGGCGATGGAGAGACCGTGAAGCGGTTGTGAAGCGGCTGATGTGAGGATGGAATTCCCGCGAAGTTTTGGCATTTTTCCTACGCAATTTCTCACATAATAAGCGCCAATTCTCATGGCAGGAAAAGCCCCGGACTGGTAAAACGGCGACTGTGCCTCCGGTCCGCCCGACCCCGCGCTGGACGGGCCCATTCACGGCGCTGTCGAGATTTTATCCCGGCCGAAGTTTCTTTTTCTCTTTCCCCCCGAAAGTTTTCACCCCCCAATGAATCCACGCTTTCCCCTATCGCTTTCCGTCCTGTCCGCCGTGGTGTTCCTGGCGGGAATCCTGGCTCCGCCGGAGGCGCGGGCGGACATCACCTACAGTTTCAACTTTGATCCCGCGTCCTCCGCGCAGGCGCAGCAGGTGGCGAATTCCGTGGCGGTGGCGGCGGCGTTTTATAACCAGAATGCCTCGTTCAACAAACATTGGAATGTGTATTACAATGCCGGCATTCCAACGGCGGAGGCCAACTTCGACGGCTACATGGGTTTTGGCGGCACGCGGAATGAGCGGGTCGTTTTCCATGAAGCAGCCCACACATTCGGCATGGGCACCGGCCCGGCTTATGGCGGGCTGATTGCCGGCGGGGTTTGGAAAGGTTTCTATGGAAACCAGGCACAGTTCGAAACCTATAACGACTTCGGCGACGGCCTGCACGGGGATGGTCACGCGATTTGGCCGGGCGGCTTCAACTATGACAATGAGGATGGTTTTATTGAGAGATATTGGCAGGCGCGCATCATGGCCGGCATCCGCGCGGACATGGGAATTTTATCCTTCACCCGAGAGGCAAGGAACGATGCCGTGGTGGCGGGCGGCACGGCGGTTTTCAGTGTGGAATCGCCCCGCGCCGTAAGTTGGCAGTGGACGAAAAACAACGCCAACCTGACGGATGGCGGCGACATTTCCGGAGCGCGTTCCGCCACCCTGCGGATCGCCAATGCGGAGGCTGCGGATGCGGGAACCTACCGCTGCATCGTGACCGGCGCGGCGGAGACCCTGACATGCCGGCCGCGTCAGCTTTGGGTGCATGCCGCGCCGCTTTTGGGGCAGTGGAATTTCAACGGCAATGCCACCGATAACGGAAACGCGCTGAACGCCGCGGCTGTGGGCGCGCCGGTTTATGTGGCGGGAAAAATCGGTCAGGCGGTGGACCTTGACGGCGTGGATGACTACATCGATCTGCCCGACGCGGCGGGCCGCACGCGCGAGCTGACGGTGGCCAGTTGGGTGAATTGGGATGGGGGCAACAATTGGCAGCGGCTGTTTGATTTCGGTTCCGGAACCTCGCAATATTTGTTTTTGAGCCCGAAGTCCGGCAGCAGCACCATGCGTCTGGCGCTGCGGGATGCCATCAATGGAAAGGACGTGGAATATCAGGTCAATGCACCGATCCTAACGGTTGGTCAGTGGGGGCACGTGGCGGCGGTGGTGGGCGGCGGGTCGATGAAGCTTTATGTGAATGGCAAGGCGGTGGGCGCGGCTTTTGACGTTGAGGGCAGCCCGGTGCATTTTCCGGCGACGAATAACTACATCGGAAAAAGCCAGTTCGCCGACCCGCTATTCAATGGCCGGGTGGATGACTTCCGCCTGTATGCCCGGGCGCTGAGCGGCGCGGAGGTTTGGAATGTCTGGGGTCAAAGCGCTAACAAAGTTCCGGTTTTCTCCCCGGCGGAAATCGTGCTGCCTCCGGTCAATGCGCTGGGCACCTTCGCGGGGGCGTCCGTGGCGTCCCATGCCACGGATGAAGAGGGTGATCCTATCATTTTTTCCAAAATCAACGGCCCGTCGTGGTTGAGCGTGTCGGCTGCGGGATTCTTGTCAGGACAACCGGGGCCCGGGGATTTGGGGAACAGCACCCTGGTGGTGCGCGCCACGGATCCGTCAGGCGGGGGATCGGATCTCGCCGTGCGCATGCAAGTGTCAGGTCCGCCCTCGGCGCCGGTCACCGCCAGCACCACCGCCCCGGTCCGGGATGCGGATGATGTCTTCCATTCCCCTGGCAACATGGCGGAAAACGGCACCATCAACGGCACCACCACGGCGGCTGATAACGACGAGTTCACCTACACCGCCGAGAACCGCAGCGCGAAGGGGCAAAGCTTCACCACGGGATCGAATCCACGCGGTTATTTCCTGGAATCGTTCACCTTCCAGCAGGTGAATTGGCCGACCTTCACCAGCGCGGGCACCTTCTATGACATCCAGCCCGGGGACCAATGGGAGATCCAGGTCGGCACGCTTTCCGGCAGCCTCCGGACACCGCTTACGACCTATACGGCGACGTTCGACGGCGCTTCACTAACCGGTAGTGGAAACAGCGGGACCGGACGCTATCTGACCTTCAACTTGTCAGGGCTGGGTGTGGCGCTGGCTCCGGACACGACCTATTATTTTGCGATCGCGCCTTTGGCCGGCGAGCCGTCCATCGAGCTTAACAGTTCCAAAACCGGAACCTACACGGGTGGCACCGCTTTCCGCGGAACGGTGGCGGGAACGCTGGGAAGCGCGACGACTTTGATGGGAGGCGACTTTTCCTTTCATGCCAATCTGGAGAAAACCCCTGACCTTTCGCCGGCCACGGTCGCCTACTGGAACTTCGAGGAGGGCACCGCCAACACGCCCGTGCCCTACACCCGCAGCGCCGCGAATCTGTATGAGGGCAGCATTTTCGACCAGTCGGGCAATGGCAATAACCTTTCCGTCTGGACCACCGCCTGGCACAACTACCGCGCTATCGTTCCGGCTTCCTCCACGCCTCAAATCAAGGAGCCCAACACGCTGAGTCTGCAGAATGCGGGAGCCTTCCCCGCGGTCTCCGCCCTGGGCACTTCCCTGACCAATTGGAGCCCAACCGCCTGGACCATCGAAGCCGCGATCCGGCCGGATGATGCCACCGCCGCGGGTTATCAAACCTTCATCGGGCGCGACAGTGTGGGCGCATTCGGGGGCGATCCGGCATTGGCGGCGTTCTATT
The DNA here is from genome assembly GCA_028293305.1 of Verrucomicrobiales bacterium. Lineage (GTDB taxonomy): Bacteria > Verrucomicrobiota > Verrucomicrobiia > Verrucomicrobiales > V1-33 > CAIZWU01. Next base: position 3,666 of record JAQGPD010000461.1, read on the forward strand.
TTGCGGTCACGCCGACCGGCGCGCTTCGGTTAGTGTTCACGGATGCCGCAGGCAATAACTGGGCGGTGACCTCCGCCGCGAATGCGATCCAGGACGGCAAGTGGCACGCCGTCGCCGCCACCTCGGATGGCAGCACGGTTTCCATCTATCGGAAAAACATCACCAATGGCGACGCGTCGTATACTTTGTTGGGTTCCACAAGTTTGGCCACCAGCACCAATCCGGCGTTGTCCGCGGGGTCGGGTGATGGCGCGGACTGGGATCCCGGGGTCTGGACTTTTGCCAGGGGACTATACAATGGCGGACACACTGACCGGTTCTTTGGTTATTTGGACGACATCCGTTTCACCGAAGGCGCGCTGGCTCCGACGAATTTCCTCTACAGTCCCGCGACCCTCACGCCCGCCCAGACCTGGCGGCAAACTTATTTCAGCACGACCCATAACTCCGGCACAGCGGCCGACGCAGCGGACCCGGATCAGGACGGTATCAGCAATTTGATGGAGCGCGCGCTGGGCGGAAATCCCACGGTGGCCAGTCCGGAAATTTTGCCGGCGTTGGATCCGGAGGCGTGGTTGCTCAATCTTATTTACACGAGAGCGAAAGCCTTTCCGGACCTGACCCTGACGGTGCAGGAGAGCGCTGATGCCTCGCTGGGGAATTGGATTCCGGCGGTAGGGACGGAGGAGCTAACTGATCTGGGAACCACGGAGCGGGTGGTCTTCACCGCGCCTCCGGGCGGCAATGAACGGAAGTTTCTGCGGCTGAAGGTGGTGGTGGGGCCGTAGGGTGGGAGGGTTGGCGTGGCGGGGTGGTTGCTTGAAATAGGACCTATAGGACCTATATGACTTATAGGACCTATCTTTTTTCTGCTCCCGAACCGCTGACCAATGACCACCGACCGCCGCCTGCGGGCTTATAACTGATAACTGATAACTGATAACTGATAACTGATAACTGATAACTGATAACTGATAACTGAAACCCCTCTCCCCTAGCCTTTCACGCGTTCGAGTTTGGCGCCGAGCATGGCGAGTTTGTGGTCGATGTGCTCGTAGCCGCGGTCGATGTGATAGAGGCGGTTCACTTCGGTGGCGCCTTCGGCCATGAGGCCGGCGAGGACGAGAGCGGCGGAGGCGCGGAGGTCGCTGGCCATGACGGGGGCGGCGCTGAGGCGCTCCACTCCGCTGATGATGGCGGTGGGGCCTTCCATGCGGATCTGGGCTCCCATTCGGGCGAGCTCGGGGACGTGCATGAAGCGTTGGGGGAAGATGGTTTCGGTGATGACGCTGAGGCCGGGGACGGTGGCGAGCAGGGCAGTGAACTGGGCCTGCATGTCGGTGGGGAAACCTGGATAGGGTTCCGTGCGGATCTCGGCGCCGCGCGGGTTTTCGGCGCGGGAGATGGTGATTTCATCGCCGTTGATGGTGATGGGATAGCCACTTTTTTCGAGGGTGGAGATGAAGCCGGTCATGTGCTCCGGCTGCGCCCATTTCAAGGTGACGCGTTTGCCGGCGATGGCTCCGGCGACGAGGAATGTGCCGGCCTCGATGCGGTCGGCGATGACGGTGTGTTCGGCTCCATGGAGTTCCTTCACGCCTTCCACGACGATGGTGCGGGTGCCGGCTCCTTCGATTTTCGCGCCCATTTTGGTGAGGAAATCGGCGAGGTCCACGACTTCGGGTTCGGCGGCGGCGCCTTCGATGACGGTGGTGCCCGGTGTTAGGACGGCGGCCATGAGGAGGTTGTCCGTGCCGAGGACGGTGGGGCCGTGTTTGCCGCGCATGTTGATGGAGCGGCCGCCCATGCCGTCGGTGGCTTTCACGTGGATATTGCCGCCGGTGACTTTGACTTCCGCGCCGAGTTGTTCCAGGCCGCGGAGGTGGAGGTCCACGGGCCGGTCGCCGATGATGCAGCCGCCGGGGAGGGAAACCATGGCCTCGCCGGTGCGGCCGAGGAGGGGGCCCATGACGCAGATGGAGGCGCGCATTTTCCTGACAAGTTCGTAGGGAGCCTCGGAAATGATTTTATCCGCCTCCACGATGACCGTGCCGCTGGCCCGCTCCACCTGCGCACCGAGGCTGGAGAGGATTTGCGTCATGTAATTGGTATCGCTCAGGTCGGGGACGCGGCGGATGGTGCACTTTTCCCGTGTCAGGAGGGTGGCCGCAAGGATGGGGAGCGAGGAGTTTTTGGAACCGCTGACGAAGACTGTGCCTTCGAGGAGGTGACCGCCGTGAACGATGAGTTTATCCATGAAAAGTAGGGGAATTGGAAGAAATGGAGAAAAAAAGGGAAGGGGAAAATCAGTCAGGACGGTGTCCGGAAATGAGTCAGGGCGCGGTGGCAAAAAGGAAGCGGTCGCGGCCCGAGTAGTCGGGGATGCTGCGCGAGTCCTGCAAGCCGGAATTCTGCATGAGCGGGAGAAGATCCGTGGATTGGCCGGCTCCGATTTCCAGGGCGATGAATGCGCCCGGCGCGGCGTGGGGGCGGAGTTGTGTCAGGAAGTCGGCGATGATTTCCGTGCCGATGGGGCCGCCGTCGAGGGCGAGCGCGGGATCGCGGCGGACTTCCGGTGATAAAGTTAGGACCTCGTCCGCGGCGATGTAGGGAAGATTGGCGACGATGAGGTCGTGGGGCGGGCCGGGGAGGTTTTGGAAGAGATTTGTCAGGATGAATTCCGCGCGTTCGGGCGCGAGGTTGGTTTTGATAGCGTTTTCGCGGGCCAGATCCAGGGCGTCCGGCGAGATGTCCGCGAGGGTGGCGTGGGCGGCGGGGAAGGCGTGGGCGAGGCTGAGGCCGATGACGCCGGAGCCGGTGCCCATGTCCAGAATGCGGCCGGGGGCGGGCAGGTTTTCCTTTTTATAATGGGCGAGGATTTTTTCCACGAGTTCCTCGGTTTCCGGCCGGGGGATGAGGGCGCGGGCGTCGGACTTGTATTCGCGGCCCATGAACTCGACGGAGCCCATGAGGTGTTGGAGGGGTTCGCGCTGCCGGCGGCGGGTGACGAGGTCGCGCAGCGGGGCGAGGATGTCCTCGCCGAGCGGGCGGTCGAACTGGAGGTAGAGCTGCATGCGTTTGCAGCCCATGACGTGGGCAAGCAGGTGCTCCATGTTGAGGCGCGGGTCTTCCACGCCTGCTTTTTCCAGCCACGGGGTGCCGCTCTGGATGGTTTGGAGCACGGTTTTCATGAGCCGGTCATCCTATCCACGGGACGGCCAGTGCAAGCGCGGGAGCAGGGCATTGCGAAGAAGATCAGCGCGGCCGGATCGGGTGCGGCCGCGGGACGGGGCGGGCGGGAAGTTTGTCAGGATTTGAAAACTTCATTTGGTAAAAGTGTCGAGGACTCCCTGGAGTCCGTCGCCGCCATTGAGCGTGTCTTTGAGGAGTTCCGTGCCGGCGTCCTTCAGGCCGTTGGCCATGGCTTTTTCGAAGGAGGCGCTGAGGTTGACTTCGGGTCGGCCGATGTCCTCGGTGCTGGTGAAGGGAAGCGTCAGGAGGCCTTTTTCGTTGACGAGTTTTTTGAGGATGGTGCTGCGGATGATGGGGCCGAAACTTTCGCCTTTGGTCTTCAGCCAATTTTCCACGCCGGCGATGGCTTCGGTGCTGACTTTTTCGTTGGCGGCGAAGATGCCGTCGAATTGGTGGGACTGGTCGGCGGGATTGAACCACGAGCCGGCTTTGATTTTGATGCGGCAGGTGTCGAAGTTGAAATTGGTGTCCTCTTCAAACCGCAGCAGCCCGCCGATCATGCGGGCCTTCACCGCGGTATCCCGTTCCAGGCGGCCGGAGACGGGGAAACTGGTCAGGTCCAGGCCGATCTGGTCCTTCAATTTTCCCAGTTTGATAGCAAGTTTTTCCAAAGTGGGAATGCGGTCCAGGTAGGAACCCGCTTTGAACTCCAGGTCCAGGGTAGTGCCGTCGGCGGGGGCGGTTTGCTGGAGGGGCGGGAGGGTGCTGCGGACGGCGATGAGGATGTCCATTTGCTGCCGCTGGTCCTTGAGGTCCGTGGAGGTGAGGTGCAGGGAGGACTCGACGGTGCTGGGTGCCGCGCCGGGGGCGGGCGGTGCGGGCGGGGTGCCGGGCAGGGCGGTGGCGTAGCTGAGATTGGTCAGGCTCAGATTGAGGTCGGTGATGCGGATGAGTTGTTTTTTCTTTTCGTTGCGCACGCTGAGGGCGGCGCTCTGGAGTTTTGCCAGGGTGAGGGCGGCGGCGAAGGGTTTGTCAGGCTCGGGCGGCTTGGCGGGAGGCGGGGGAGCGTTCGGGTCGGGGGGCGGCGCGGGGGGGCTGCCCAAAAGAGTGGCGAGGGTGTTTTCGCCGGATTTTTTCCGGACGGTGGCGGCCTCGACTCCTGTTAGAACCAGGCTGCCGACGCGCACTTCGCGTTTGAGCAGGGCAGGGAGATTCAGGTCGGCGGTGAGGCTGGGAATGACGAGGAGGGTCTCGATTTTTTTGGGAGGCAGGCGGTCCTTGAGCGGTTTGTCCACCTCGGCATCGCGGGGGAGGAGTCGGAGGCCGGTGACTTCCAGGGTGGCGGGTGAGGAGAACAGCGTGACCTTGGCACCGGTGATTTCGGCGCGGCAATTGAGGGCTTTTTCCAACTGGCGGACGAGCGCGGCGGGGGTGGTTTCCCGGGTGACCCAGGATCGCGCGCCGAACCCGAGGCCGACCACGAGAAGCACAAGCAGGACGAGCGCGGCGAGGATTTTGCGGCGGTGTTTTTTCATGGCGGAAAGACGATAGCGGGAGGGAGGGAGGTGATCTTTACAATGAAATCCGGAGGGACACCACTGAACAATATCAGGGGAAGGGTGTGGGGTGGTGTGGGGTGGAGTGGGGTGGTGTGGGGTGGAGTGGTGTAGGTGGGGTGGCAAAGGAGCGCGACTTTGTAAGTCGCCCCGGAGCAAAGGCTTTCCAGAGCAATGGTTTTTCAAAGCACCCGTTTTCCAGACGCCGGTTTTTTTTTAGGGACGCCGCAGGACGGTGCTCCGGGGCGACTTACAAAGTCGCGGTCCGGCGCTGAGGCACCGGTTTTTCATGGCGGGTGCAGACCGGAGCTTCGGGGGGGGCTTCTAAAGTCGTGGCGCGGCGTGGCAAAGGAGCGCGACTTTGTAAGTCGCCCCGGAGCACCGGCGTTCCAGAGCAATGGCTTTTCGGAGCACCCTTTTTCCAGACGCCGGTTTTTTTTAGGGACGCTGCAGGACCGGTGCTCCGGGGCGACTTCCAAAGTCGCGGTCCGGCGCTGAGGCACCGGTTTTTCATGGCGGGTGCAGACCGGAGCTTCGGGGGGGACTTTAAAGTCGTGGCGCGGTGTGGCAAAGGAGCGCGACTTTGTAAGTCGCCCCGGAGCAACGGCTTTCCAGAGCAATGGTTTTCCAGAGCAACGGCTTTCCAGAGCAATGGTTTTTCGGAGCACCTGTTTTCCAGACGCCGGTTTTTTTTAGGGCCGCTGCAGGACCGGTGCTCCGGGGCGACTTACAAAGTCGCGGTCCGGCGCTGAGGCACCGGTTTTTCATGGCGGGTGCAAACCGGAGCTTCGGGGGGCTTTTAGAAGCGTGGCGCGGCGTGGCAAAGGAGCGCGACTTTGTAAGTCGCCCCGGAGCACC
>JAQGPD010000462.1 GCA_028293305.1 Verrucomicrobiales bacterium
GCGCAGCCGGGCGCCGTGTTTCGGCTCCATGGTGAAAATAATCAGCGCCCATTCCAGGTCGCGCGCCGTCACCTTCCGCCGCGCCTCACCAGCCACCCCGGCGCTGCGAACCTCCATTCTGGGATCCTGACGGTAAACGGCTTCCGCCGTGGGACTGCGCCACTGATTTTTCCCGCATACAAAAAGCACGCGCCATTTGGCGGCGGAGTTTTGGTTAGTCGACGAAGTCATTCCGGATGATTTAAAAAACAAAAATCACCCACCCTAACAGACAGCCGCCGCCGCCGGATCCGCGGGCAACCGCCTCCCCCAGTCCGCCACCGCTTCCACGGCGGAGTCCGGGAAATCGGAATTCATCCCGCAGACTTCCTCGTCCAAATCCTCCGTGCGCATCAAGCGTCCGGCTTTCCAAACAGTCGTTCCCGCATGCCATGGCCCGACCTTCCGCGGGTCCGACCACGTATGCAGGCTCAGCACGCGCGGCGTCAGCGCGGCGGCGATGTGCATGGGTCCGCTGTCTACGCTGATCACTCCCCGCGAGTCCCGGATGAGCCGGATCAGTTGCGGTAAAGTCGTCAGGTTCAACAAGTTCTCCACATTTTCCGGCAATCCGGACAAGTCCACCCCCGCCCGGCCCACCACCTGCACCGGCAGCGGTGCCAGCGCCTGACAAAGCGCCACCGCCTGGGCCGCCGTGAGCGATTTCCCTTTTCCCCGGCTGAATGGATGCAAAACGATCGGCCTTAGCCCCGACGCTTTCGCCGGAAAATCCTCACCCGCCGGCATGGGAAAAACAGCAGGTCCCGCCGCCCCCAACCCGCGCGGCAGACAGAGGGACCGATCAATCGCATGCGCCCCGGCATTCACCGGAACGATGTGGGTATGAAAAAACCGCGCCCCTTCCCGGCTGTCGCTGAAGCCGATGCGGATGGGAGCCTGGCTGGCGCGCGCGATCAGGCCGCTGCGCAGAAGTCCTTGAAAATCAATGGCCACATCCGGGCGGAGGCGGGCGGGCAATTCCTTCAGCCAATTCCGGAACCGCCACAGACCTGCCGCCCCCCGGAAATCCGACCGGGGAAAAAGCATCGTTCCTGACAAATCCGGATTTCCCTCCAGCAGGGGCGCGAAAGCCGGGTGGGCCAGCCAGGTGAATTCCAGGTCCGGATAACGTTGTTTCAACAAATGCACCGCCGGCAGCGTGTGCACCAAGTCCCCGAGGGAACTGGGTTTGATGACCAGCGCCCGCCGGCAGGAGGAAAGGTCCGGGAGATCAGCGGCGGCGGCGGCGGTCGGCATGGGCAAAGGTAAAAACAGGGACCGCACGGATGGCACGGACCGCGCGGATATCACGTGGGAAATTCCCGCACACAGCCCGTCAATCCGTTCCAAAAACCGCCCGCCCCGCCCGAGCCTAAATAGGCATAACCACGCGAAGCACCGGACTTTCCTGACAAACACATGCTAACTGAATCTCCCCTTTGACCAACCCGGCTTCCATAACAATTTCAGCGCAGCCAGCAACCGTAGCAAGGCCCGTCCCGGCCTTGTTTTCATTGCCCAGGCTTTGTTATCAGCAAAACCATTGATCGGGCAACTTGGGACAGAAACTTGCCTGGGTTGCTGAAACAAGGCCGGGACGGGCCTTGCTACGGTTGGTTGATGGGCGCTGGCGCCGGCGCGATTCCGTCCTGTTTTTTGTCAGGGGAACAAACGGGGGACGAAGGTGACGAGGTAGTTCCGCCAGACGGGCCAGGAGTGGTTTCCCTCGGTGACGGCGTATTCGTGTTTCACGCCTTTGGTGGTGAGGAGGGTGTCGAAGGCGTTGTTGGCGTTGAAGAGAAAGTCGTCCTTGCCGCAGGCGATCCATAACAACTTCAGCCGGGAGTTCACGCCGGCGGGATCGGCGAAGGCGGCGGCGGCGACGTTTTCACCGGGGACGGCGGAACTGAAAGCGCCGACCTGCGAGAAGCGGTCATTCAATGTCAGGGCGACGGTCAGGGCATGGCGGCCGCCCATGCTGAGGCCGGCGAAGGCGCGGGCGGAGGGGTCCGGATTCACATGATAGGCGGACTCGATGAGCGGGATGACATCGCCGGTGAGTTCGCCGCAGAAGGCCTTGGTGTTTTCATCGGCATACTCGTCCTTCCAACCGGCGCCGGGCGGGAGGGCGTGGGCATCCGGCATGACGACCAGCATGGGTTTGGCTTTTTTGGAGGCGATGAGCGAGTCCAGAATCCAGTGGGCTTTTCCATGCACGCTCCAGGCCTGGTCGTTGTCGCTGAAGCCGTGGGAAAGATATAGCACGGGCAGCGCGGGCCCATCCGCGCGATAACCGGGCGGGGTGTAAACCATGAGGCGACGCCATTTCCCGAGGACCTTGGAATGATAGGAATGCTCATTCACCGAGCCGTGCGGGATGTCCTGCAGGTCCCAGGGCGCGGGCGGGACGGAGGGGATGTGGAGGATGCTGGAGCCGGGATTCCGCTGGGGTTTCACGGCGGGATTCAGATGGTCGATGATGCTCATGCCATCGACTTTGAAATTATATTCATGGACGCCGGCGGGAACGGGGCCGGCGGTGGTGACGGTCCACCAGCCGCCTTCTCCTTTTTCCATTTTCAGTTCCGGACCGAACTGGCCGGAGACCTTGACCTCCTGGGCCTGGGGGGCCCGGCAGCGGAAGGTGACGCGGCCATCCTCCAGAATATCCGGTGAGGAAGGGGCGGCATTCAGCTTCACCCGGGCGGCGGGAGCCGGGGCGGCGGGGGCGGCGGGAGCGGCGGGAGCGGCGGCAGGCTGGGCCATAGCCGTTAGTGGGGACAGGGCGAGGAGCAGCGGAAGGAGGCGGAATTTCATGTCAGGATGGAGCGGCGTGGAGATGGAGCGGAGGGATGAAGTATGCGGGCCGGCGCTGGACTGGCTAGTCCAGAAAGAGGAATTCGTTGGAGCAAAGCAGGACCTGCGCGTAGGCGGTGAGAGCGGGCGTGCCGGGGCCGCCGAAGTCACCGGCGGCGTGCGCCAGGGTCAGATTGGCGGCGGGATCGCGGATGACGGGAACCCAGGAGAAACTGTCGGAATTCGGCGTGGCGTCAGGATCGAGGATGAAGTCGAGGGTGTCGCCGGCGAGGAGTTTGACTTGTGTCAGGGAGGCTTCGGCTTGTCCGGCGGGCGCGACGGGCCAAGTGCCCAGTAGGCCGAGCCGTGAGTGGACGATGCGGGCGGTGACGCCTTCGCTTTTGTCGGAGGGCAGCGTGACGGTGCCGGAAATATCCACCACGGCATCCGCGGGCGCGGTCCAGCGGCGGATGGGGGATTGTGAGGAATTTTGCCCCGGATGGCCGCCGTTGGGGGTCAGGTTGGCATAGCCCAATTTTTCGTCAGGAATGGCGGCGGACTGCGACCATCGATTAGCTTGGAAATGGGGAAATGCAGTGAAGACCGTGGTTTTGGTTTCCGCATTCCAGGAGCCCCAGCCGTTTTGCCAGGCGCTGCCGGTTTGGCGGGATTGGCCGCCGAGATCGTTGATGCAGGCCACGCTGAGCTCCACTTCCGCGGCGTCGGGCTCGCGGGAAAGGATGGTGCGGTAGAGGTGGCGGACGGCGGCGGCGGGGTCGGGTCCCGAGGGGGCGGCGGCGGCGAGTTTTTGGGCCTGGGCGAGGATGAACGGGCTGTTCATCATATACAAAGCCTGTTGCGGCACGGTGGTTTCGAAGCGCTTGGGTGCGGTGGCGTCCGGGCTGGCGAAGTCGAAGGTGCGGAAAAGTCCTGGCAGGTTTTGGCGGTCGATGAGGGAATACAAGGTGCGGCGGGAAGGGCCGGAACCGGTGACCATTTCCTGGCCGCGGCCGCCGGTTTTGAGGTCGAGATTTCCACTGACCGCGAGGAGGGAATCGCGCAGGGCTTCGAAGTCGAGGCGGCGGCGGTTTTGGTGGGAGTAGAATTTGTTTTCCGGATCGCGGGCGGCGGCTTCCAGGGAGACCTGGGTGGATTGCTGCCAGGTGGAGGATAGGAGGATGGAGCGGATGAGCTTTTTGGTGGACCAGCCTTCGGCGACGAATTGTGAGGACAATTGGTCGAGCAAAGCGGCGTGTTCCGGCTTGGGGGTGCGCACGCCGAAGTCGGAGGCGGTGTCCACGAGGGGGCTGCCCATGAGCCAGGTCCAGACGCGGTTCACCCAGACGCGGGCAGTCAGGGGATTTTGCGGGGAGGCGATGGCCTGGGCCATTTCCAGGCGGCCGCTGCCCTGGGTGAAGGCGGGGCGCTGGTCGCCGGGCGTTAGGGCTTTGAGGAAGCGGCGGGGGACCTGCGGGCCGCGGCGGCCCTGGTTTCCGCGGAGGAAGATGACGGGCTCGACGGGTTGGGGTTTGTCCGCCAGGACCATGGCGCGCGGCGGGGCGGCGGGGTTGGTGGCGTTGAATTTTTCCAGGTCGGCGATGAGCTTTCGCAGTTGGTTGCGGTGTTCCTGGGTGTAGGGTCGGGTGACTTTGTATGGGCTCAGGAGATTCAGATAGGGCAGCGGTTTCCGGGGTTGGCGGGGGTGGGCGCGGCGGAAGGCGTCGATGGCTTCCTGCTTGCGGGCGGCCTCGGCCTGGAAGGCGGCGAATTCCGGCGAGTCGTCCGGCTGGCCGATGAGGGGTTTTTCGTTGGGCTCGGTGCTGCTGGCGAAGACGCCGTAGAGGGAATAATAATCCGCAGTGGGGATGGGGTCGAATTTGTGGTCATGGCAGCGCGCGCAGCCAACCGTCAGGGCCTGGGTGCCGCGGAAGACGACGTCGAGGCGGTCGTCGATGATGTCAGGCTCGGAATTCAAAAACCGGCGGCCGAGGGTCAAAAAGCCCATGGCGGCGAGATCCCGGGGATTTTTCTCCGCGTCCGGCACGCGGTCGGCGGCGATCTGAAGGACGAGGAAACGATCGTAAGGCACATCGTTATTGAAGGCATTGACTAGCCAATCCCGGTAAGTATAGGCATAGGGATAACGACGTTCCTCCTGGAAGACATAACCTTTTGTATCGGCATAGCGGGCGATATCCATCCAGCGGCGGGCCCAGCGTTCGCCGAAGTGCGGGGAGGCGAGAAGGGAGTCGACGAGGCGGATCCAGGCGTCCGGGCCGGTGTCGTTTTTGAAGGCCTCGATCTGCTCGAAGGTGGGCGGCAGTCCCGTGAGGTCGAGCGAGGCGCGGCGGATGCGGGCGGCGCGGTCGGCTTTCGGGGCGGGGGGGAGGTTTTCTTTTTCCAGCCTGGCGAGGACGAAGGCGTCCATGGGCTGGTAGGTCCGGTCGGTGGCGGTGACGGGAGGAAGAGTTGGGGCGGTGAGCGGCTGGAAGGCCCAGTGCCGGCGCCAGTTTTCGGCGGCGGGGGTGGGGGCGGCCTCCTCGGGCCAGGGGAGATTTTGCCCGATCCAGGCGGTCAGGGATTCAATGGCCTCCTGCGGGAGTTTGGCGGCTTTTTTCGGCATGGGCTCAAGGCCTTCGGCATGCGACACCGCGAGGATGAGCCGGCTGGCGGGAGCATTTTTCGGATCGATCACGGGGCCATAGTCGCTGCCCCGGAGGATGGCGGCGCGGGAGTCGAGGCGGAGGCCGTTGTTTTGTTTTTCAGGTCCGTGGCAGCTGTAACAATTTTCGGCCAGCAGGGGGCGGATTTTGGTTTCGAAGGCGGTGAGCTGCTCCGGGGAAAAGGGTGAAGCGGGGGCGGGGGCTGCTGGGGCTGGGTCTTGGGCCTGGGCGGGGGAGAGGAGGGCTAAAAGCAGGGGCAGAAACCAGACGGGGGGGGCTGGTCGGCGGAGGAAACCTGAAGCTTGGGCGATGGGGGACGACATGGGGGTATTTCCCATACGTGCGGCGGGGTGGGGAGTTTTCGGGAGATGGCGGCGGGGGGAGAGTAGTCCGCTCAGTCCTCTGAGCGGTTTTCAGCTGGCGGGAGAGTGGTCCGCTCAGTCCTCTGAGCGGTTTTCAAAGCATGGGTTTTTTCAGCTTTTATGGACGGGGCTTTGGGAGAGCTGGGGCTTTGGGGAAGCCGATTCTTTGGGGAAAGCCGATTCTTTGGGGAAGCCGATTCTTTGGAAAAACCGATTCTTTGGGGAAGCCGATTCTTTGAGAACCGCTCAGAGGACTGAGCGGACTACTCTGGTGGCGGACTACTCTGGTGGCGGACTACTCTAGAGGCCGGTGGGGTGGGGGATGAATTGCCAGGGGAGGTTGAATTTGTTGGAGAGGTGGGCGGCGAGGGCTTTGACGCCGAAGGTTTCGGTGGCGTAGTGGCCGCCGTATAACACGTTCAGGCCGGCTTCCTCGGCGGCGGGGTAGCTCCAGTGGGGGCCCTCGCCGGTGATGAAGGTATCCACTCCGCAGGCGGCGATGGCGGTGGCTTCGGAGCCGGCGCCGCCGGTGATGATGCCGATTTCCCTGACGGTTTCCGGTCCGCCGGGGCAGAGGTGGACGCGGCCTTCGACGGCGGATTCGAGGCGGGCGGTGAGTTCGGCTCGGGTGAGGTTGGTTTTGACGCGGAGGCCGAGGGGCATGCCTTTCCAGTCAAAAAACGGGGTGGTTTTTTCAAACCCGAGGGCGGCGGCTAGGCAGGCGTTGTTGCCGAGGAGGGGATGAACGTCGAGTGGCAGGTGGGCGCTGTGGAGGGCGAGGCCGGAGTCGAAGGCGAGCTTCAATTTCTCGAATTGGGATCCGGTGATCATTTGCGCGCCTTTCCAAAACAGGCCGTGATGGACGAGGAGGAGGCTGGGGCCGGGGAGGGCGGCGGCTTTGCGGATGACGGGAAGGCTGGCATCGACGGCGGCAAGGATCCTGACAACTTCCCCGGAGGCGTTCTGGATCTGCAATCCGTTCATGGCTCCGCTGTAGTCGGGGAGGTCATGGAGACGCAGTTCCTGGGCGATGTGGTCGGCGAGGGTGGAGAGCGGGACGGCGGACATGGGCGTTAATTCAAAGGCGGACGGTGGATCCCGCGAGGGCAAAAAAATCCCCCGCGACGGGGTTTCCGCCGCGGGGGATGCGTTTTTTCAGGTTCTGTCAGGGCGCTTTGGCTTGGCTTGGCTAGCCGTGTCCTGGCTTGCCTTGCGGTGGCTTGCGGCGGCTTGCCTTGTCTTGTCTTGTCTTAGCTCGTCCGGCCGGATCGTGCCCTGGTTAGTTGGTTAGGTTTGTCTTTTCCTTCCTTGGTTTGTCGTGCCGGCTTGTCCTGCTTCCGGCAGGGTCGCCGCCGGTTTTGTCAGGACGCGGCGGGCTTCAGGGGACGAGGCGGGCGCGGTAGAAGAGCCGCGGTTGTCCTGGCAGGGTGGCGGCGGGTTCCGTGTAGGTGGTGCTGGTCCCGGTGGCGGTGATGGTGGTCACGAAATCCCATGGGGCGTCCGTGAGGGAGGTGCTCTTTTCGATGGTGTAAAGTGAGCCGGTGTTCGTGTCGAAGGTGAAGCTGACGCGGTTGCCGTCGACCAGGGTGATGTTGGTCACATTGATCGCGGTGGGGGTGCTGAGGAGCTGGAGGCCATTCACGTCCGGGGCGTCGGTGGCGGAGGCATTGCCCTCCAGGAGGAAGAGCGGGCGACCGTAACTGGTCGAGACCCCGGCGAAGATCTCCCAATAGGAACCGCCGGTGCCTTCGAAGTGCTGGGACCGGAAGGGGAAGCTGGCGGGATAAGTCAGGGAGCCATCGCTGGGGAAGGTGATGCGGGCCATGGACTTGGTGTTGCCGCCACCGATTTGGTTTTGCAGTCGGCCGTTGGGATTTCCGGCGCTGTTGGCGGTGATGGAGAGGCTGGTGCCGGGAACGGCGGCGGCCTCGATGCGTTCGAATCCGACTCCGGCGGGGAGGTTGAGGATCTCGATGTAGCCGCCGTCATCGCCCTGCCAGCCGAAGGAGTAGGTGCCGGCTTCCGGGATGAGGAGGTTGGCGGTGAAGCGCTCCACGTAGTAGTTTTCGTCGCCGGTGCCGTTTCTCCAGAAGGGACGGTCGTTGGGGAATCCGGTGGCGGCGGTGGGGTTCTGCGGGTCGCGTTCGTTGATGGTCACGAAGGTGTTCGCGTCGGTGGTTTGGCCATTGGCGACATTGTCGAACCAGGCGTCATGACCCACCACATTGGTGCCGGCCCAGCCGGAGGGGGCGGTGGCGGAGGTGGTGGGGGTGGTGGCGGCGCGGGTCCAGAAGTCCACTCCGGGGATGCCGAAGGTGCCGTCGTTTTTATAACCAACGAGGCGGTAGGTATTGGACATGGTGACGGTGGCGCCCTCGGTGCCGGTGACGTATTCGCCGGTGTTCACCACGTTTCCGGGGGTGGCGCGGCTGTAGATTTCCGTGAAGAACCCGCCATCGCGGTCGAAGGCGATGAAGTCCACCTCGTAGGTGCCGGCTTCCAGATTGATCACGCCGCGGCTGGTGAATTCCGTGGAGTTCACGGCGTTCGCGGAGTTCCGGATGGTGTAAACGGTGGAGGGATCCGCGGGGTCGATGCCGAAGTCACCGCCGACGTTCAGCCAGCGTTGGCCTTTGATGCGGAGGGCGACGGTTTCGGAATGTTTCACGCCGAAGGTATAGAGACCGGCGGTGGTGATGACGATTTTCGCGTAGCCGTGCATGGCGAAGTCGTTGTCGTCCACGTTGGCGGTGTCGGAAGGGAGGGTGAATTCCCCTGGGAACATGCCCCCGGTGGCGGCGAAGGCGGGGTCCGAGTGGTTGATGACCGCGGCGGCGCCGGTCGTGTGGGTGGCGGCTCCATTGCCCAGGGCGTTGAGGGCATCGGTCAGGGTATTCAGCTGACCGGCGCCGCGCACGGTGTGGATGGCCCATTGGCCGTTGGCGGCGGCGGGGGCTCCGGGGATGGTGGCGGGCAGGAGGGCGGTGGGGTAGGGGGTGGCCGGGGTGCCGATCAGTGTCCAGACCGCGCCGATGGATTCGTCGGTGGCGTGGGCGCCGGGGGACCAGGAGACTTCCAGGGAGCTGCCGCCGGTGCTTTCGTAGGCGAGGACTTCCACGTCATAGGTGCCGGCGGCCAGGGTGGCGGTGCCGCGCAGGTTGCTGTCGCCGCTGCCGGTGGGATTGAAGATGGTGTCTTTGGTGGTGCCGTCGATGAATCCGCCTCCGTAGGCGGCGGTGAAGACGGCTCCGGTGATCTTCAAGGCGGCATTGTCATCCGCGTGGACATTGAAGGTGTATTCGCCGGCGGCGGTCACATTCAGCACCGTGCGGGCGATGGTGATGTAGTTGTTATCATCCACCACGGCGGCGTCTCCGATGAAGGGGAGGTCCCCGCTGAAAAGGCCCACGTCGCCGAAGCCGGGGTAGTTGATGCCGTTGGGGGTGCTGATGAGGCGGTCGTTGAAGTTGAGGACCGGGGAGGTGCCTTGGACCGCCGTGCCGTTGGTGGGTCCGTCATTGGCTCCGCGGACGGCGGAGATGAAGTTGGTGGGCGGGACGCCGGTGAGGGTTTTCACGGCCCAGCTGCCGGCGGTGGGGGTGTTGGCCAAGGTGCGGGTGCCTGCGAGGAGGGGGTCCAGTTGTTCCACTCCGGCGATGGGGGTGGGGGATTGGATATCCCACTCGATCATCGCGCGGCGGAAGGTGCCGACGGTGTTCATGGCGTTGTCGTTGAAGACTCCGGCGGTGGTCATTTCCGCGGCGTCCTCATTGCCGCCGGAGTCATTCGGCTCGCCGGCATTCCAGCGGCGATAGGTGGCGGGGCTGTTGGTGCCGGTCCAAACCCAGAAGGGCTGGATTTGGTTGGCGGGATTGTTGGAGGCATTGAATCCTTCCTGACCGCCGTAGGTTTCATTGTCCGTGAGGCCGATCCACATGCCGGTCGCGTAAGCCATGCGCAGGACGCTGCCGTGCTCATAGGCATCGCTGATTTCGATGGGGTGGCCGGGAGTGGTGTTGCCGGTCATGGCGGGCAGCCTGGTGGCGGAGGCTGGTCCGAAGGCGGGGTCCAGGAGGCGGTCCGGGAGGGACTGCCAGGGGAGCTGGGTGTAGTCCAGGTAGTAGAGGTTCCAGGTATTTCCGGCTCCGTGCCGGGCGGTGTGGAAGAAGCAGTGGGATTCCGCGCCGGCGATGGGGCCGATGGCGTTGATGTCCCATTCCACGACGTAGCGGCGGACGATGTTGTTGGTGCCGACGCCGACTTTGTGGGGCAGGTCATACCAGCGGCCGTCGCCGCGGAGTTCGACGGCGTCCTCGCCGAAGGTGTAGTTGGCGCCGCCGGAGTCGTTGGGCTCGGCATTGGCCCAATATTGGGAAATGTTGGTGTTAGGGGAGTCCAGGGTTTCCTCGATGCTGAGTTCGCCGGTGACGCGGGCACCGCCGGTGGTGCCGGCCCAGATCCAGTTATTTTCCTTGAGGGTGCCGGCTTCCGTGGCGGCGAAGGGGGCGTCCTCGGTATCTGTCAGGCCCAGCCAGGTATTGGATATGGCGTTGTTGGTTCCTATCAGATAGTTATTGGTCAGGAGTCTGTTTGCCATGGCCACGCCGAAGGAGTTTTCCATGCGTGAGGAAACCTGGAGGAGGTGGCCCTTGGTGGTGTTTCCGGCCATGGAAAGCAGGCCGGTCGCCTGGGCCTGGGTGCCGATGGCGCGGGTGTGGGCGTTGATCCAGGTGTCCGCCTCGGCGACCATCATATAAAGGTTCCAGCCGCCCGCGGTGCCGTGGGGCGCGGTGTAGAAGGGAGAGATTTGCGAGGCGCCGACGACGGGGGCGATGGAGCCGATTTCCCACTCGATGATGTAGCGGCGGGTGGTGCCGGTGGCGTTGTGGGCATTGTCATTCCAACGCCCGTCGGTGCGGAGTTCCACGGCGTCCTCCCCGGGGGCGGCGCCGGCATTGTTCGGCTCGCCGAGGAAAAAAGCGTTATGGCCGGTGTCGGTCAGGCGCTTGGCCCCGGCCGGTCCCGTGCCGCCGGTGGTGCCGGCCCAAAACCATTGGCCGCTCGTGGGACTGGTCCCCGCGTCCACCCAACCGGCGCCGCCGAGAATGGGATCGTCACTGTCCGTCAGGCCGATCCAGACGTTGGAACTGTTGACGTGGCGGGTGGAGATGAGGGACGCCATGCTGTTTTCCTGCCAGGAATCAATGGCGATGAGGTGGCCGGTGATGGTGTTTCCAGCCACGCCGGGCACGCCGGTGGCCTGGGCCTGTTTGGCGATGGAGGCGTTGTGCGCAGCCAGCCAGGTGGCGGCGGAATTGGTCACCTCATACAAATTGTAAGTGCCGCCCGGTCCGTAGGGGGCAGTGTAGAATTGGGCGGCGGCGGGAGCGGCGAAGCCCAGGCACGCCGTCAACAAGGCACCCAGCCGGAAAAGGCGGGAGCAGGGGTTGGTTGTTGGATTGGGTTGCATATCAGGAACTGGTGGATTCGGGGGGGGTGTTTAATACCGGAAAATCCGGGAACATTAAAATCACGTAAAAATACTTTGTATAAAAATCCTACCCCCGGCGTCAATCAATTATGTGTTGGAGCCGGTAACGTTTTTTTCAAACTCCGCCCGCCCTCTTCCAGCCCGCCGTGATGGTTCAAAAATCGCGC
>JAQGPD010000100.1 GCA_028293305.1 Verrucomicrobiales bacterium
ATGCCCTCTATTGGAAAGCCATGGCCCTCACTTTCCAAAAACAATGGCCCGCCGCCCGCGATGTTTTCGGCGCCTATCTGGAAAAATACCCCACCGGCCCCAACGCCGCCGACGCCACCCTCGAGCGCGCCCGCTGCCTCCATAACCAATTTCTCCACCCCGCCGCCGCCAGGGAGCTGACAAGTTTCCTGGCCGCCCACCCGGACTCCCCGCGCCGCCCGGAGGCCCTGCTCCTCCTCGGCGAGTCCCACATGGCCTCCGGCGAAATGGACGCCGGCCTCGCCGCCCTCCGCGACATCCAGGAATCCAACGACCGCCTCCATGCGGAAGCCCAATTCAAAATAGGCGAGGCCCTCCAACGCCTCGACCGCCATGCCGCCGCCCGCGACCACTTCGCCGCCTACATCGCCACCCATCCGCGCAGCCTCCGCCTCGCCGAAGCCGTGCTCCAACAAGGCCGCTCCGCCGCCAAAGCCGGCGACCCCGATGCCGCGCGCACTCTGTATTGGAACACCTTGGAAAAACTGGGGGACGATCCCGCCAACGAGGGCGTCGAGGACTTGTTATTGGCCACCCGCCGCCTCTATCCCGGGGAGGACGGCATCGCCCATCTCATGGAAAAACTCGACGGCCTGCACCGCGCCGCCCTCGCCGCCGACCGGAAAACCATGGCCGTGCGCACCCTCTGGGCCCGCGGCCACCTGCTCCGCGAACGCTCGCCGGACGCCGCCCGCGCCGTCTTCATGCAGCTCGGACCCCTCCTCGACCCCGCCCTGCATCATGCCCGCATCCTCGCGGACTGCGCGGACGCCCGACGCGAAGCCGGCGCGCCCCGCACCGCCCGCGACCTCTATCTCGCCCTCCGGAAATGGCATCCGCGCTCCCTGGAAAAAGAGCGCGCCTCCTACGGGCTAGGCCTCCTTTCCCTGGCCGATAACAAAAAAGACGAAGCCCTCGGCTGGTTCGACCGCTGCGCCCGTGAGACCGTCGGCGGCACCTGCGGAGGCGACGCCATGATCGAGCAGGCCTTGTTATTGGCCGCCTCCGGCAAAACGGACGAAGCCCGCGATCTGTTGGAAAAAGTCACCACCAACCGCCTTTCCCAACACCGCCAAAAAGCCCGCGCCCTCCTGGAACTCGGCCACCTCGCCCTGGCGGACCATAACCCAACCCTGGCCGCCCGCCATTTTGAAAGATGTTATCTCTCCGGCGCGAAGTTCGGGGAATTCGCCTCCCAGGCCTGGCTGGAGCACGGACGCCTCCTGGAAGCCGCCCAAAAACCCGCCGAAGCCGCCGCGCTCTACCAGGATTTCCTCACAAAACGGGGATACGGCACCCTCCCCGCCGCCGCCCTCATCCGCGAACGCCTGAAAAACCTAACCGTCAGCGCCGCGCCATGACCCCCGCCTCCGTCCCCTCCCGCGCCGCGACCGTCCTGCTCGCCGCGCTGGCCGCCATGACCCTCCCGGACGCCCGCGCCGCGGATGGCGACGATACGTTATTCCTCAAAAACGGACGCAAGGCGGAATGCCGCATTCTGGACTTCATGCCGGATGCCATCAAAATCTCCTTCCGCCCCGCCCCGGACGCCTCGCCCGCGGAACGCCTCATTCCCCTGCCGGATGTGGATCACGTGGACCTGGCCCCTTTGCCCGGCGAAACCGAGGCCCTCGCCCTCGCCATCCGCGATGGCCGCGCGGATCCGCTTATCACTTTTTGGGTGAAGCGACTCCCCTGGCTGGGCCGTCCGCGCACGAACGGCGGGGAAATCGGCCTGACCTATGCCGAACTGCTTTCCCGCGTTCCCACCCCCGACCGGTTGGACCGGGCACTGAAAATCTATCAACAAATCGAAACCGCCGACTGGAGTCCGGAACGCCGCGGCCGCGCCCAGGCCGGCCGTCTCCGCCTGCTCCTGCGGCAGGGCGACATCGCCACCGTCCGCCCGCAGGCCGAGGCGCTCCTTACCCAAAATGGCGACCCGCGCGTGCTCATCGAATTGCACCACGTCATGGCCGAGGCCGCCGCCGCCGCCCTGACACAACTGGAGAAGGACCACCCGCGTTGGCCGGACGAGGATGAACTGGTCCCGCAACACGCCCAGCTCCTCAACGACGCCATCGACGGCTACCTTTTTCCCCACCTTTTCCATGGCGCGGAGGAAGACCTCGCCGCCCGCGGGCTCTGGGCCGCCGCCCAACTCTCCGCCGCGCAAAAACTCCCGGATCAAGCGCGCGGCTGGGCCGTGGACCTGACAGAACTTTACCCCTCCCAACCCCAAACCGCCGCCGCCCGCGCCTGGTTGGAAAAACAACCGCCCCCACCGGCCCCCACGCCACCCCCAGGCCCGAAATCATCCGCTGAAAATGCGACCGGTGATCCCGATTCCCCGGACTCCGACACCCCCGCGGCGGAGCCGGAATCCACCACGGAGGACGATGCCGCCGAACCGGAGCCAGCCTCCAAAACCACGCGCAAAAAACCTGTCAGGAAAAAGGCCGTAACCCCGGCCACCGATGAATAAAACCGAGCCCAAATCCCCCAACCCCAGACCCGGCCCCAAGCCCGGCCAGCCTCCGCCGCCGTCCCGCGCCGCCGTCGGTCCCGCGCGCCCGCCGATGCCGGTTCCCGCCGCCGTTGTCCGGCCCCCCAACACCCCGCGCCCGGCGTCCGCGGCGCCTGCCGGACAGGAGACCCCACCGGAAAAAGGCTCCATGGGAACCCTGGCCTTCAGTCTGATATTGCACGGAGTCATCGTGGCGGTGGCCATCCTATTTGTGGTTAGGGAAATCTTCATCCCCGCCGCGCCGGAGGCTTTCACCCCTCCGGAAAAACGCGTCCAGCTCCCCGCGAAGCTCCGGGAGCAGGCCCTCAATAACGCCAAACACGATGCCGCCGCCCCGCGCCCCACGTTCTCCCAACGTCTCGCCTCCACCGCGCCCGGACCCGTCGCCGTCCCCGCCATGCCGGACGTGAATCTGAAACAAATGCTCCCGCTCGATCCCTCGGAATTGGTCTCGGACCAGATCTCCGGCATGATAGGAGCCAGCGGACAGGGCCTCGGCGCCGGCCGCGGTCTCGGCGGCGGCGGCGGCACCGGGAAGGGAAGCGGCGTGGCGTTTTTCGACATCCGCGACACTGCGAAAAGCCTCGTCATCATGATCGATGTCAGCCAATCCATGTTTTCCCGCACCGGGGATTATGATAGCGGCTCAAGGAAATTGCTGCGCGAGGGCAAGGACCAGTCCTTCCATCTGATCCGTCAGGAAGCCATCAGGGTCATCGCCGGACTCGGCCCCGACACCCGCTTCGGCATTATCCGCTGGAGCGGCAGCGCCCGGTCATGGCGTCCGGAACTTGTCAGGGCCACGGACGATAACAAAGCCGCCGCGCGCCTGCACATCGAGACGGAGATCGACGCCAACACCGCCCCGCCCACCGGCGGCCGGCCCGGCGGCACCCGCCATGATTACGCCATCGAGGAGCTGCTCCGCCTGAACCCGGAAACGGCTTTCATGCTGACCGATGGCAACGCGACCGCCACCCGCCCCGGCGGAGGGATGAGCCCGATCCCCGCGAAAACCCTGACAGATCTGCTGGAGAACGCCGCCGAGGAGCGCGAAACCATCCCGCGCATCCACACCATCTATTACCTGACCGGCGCTGACAAAAAAGAGGAGGAGGACATGCTCCGCGATATCGCCCGCAAAACCAAAGGCCGCTTCCGCAAAGTCGAAGCTCCCGGAGCCGCCGCCGCCAAAAAAGAAAAGGAAAAGGATAAGGACAAGGATAGGGACAAGGATAGGGACAAGGATAGGGACAAGGACAAGGATAAACGCTGACCCGGCCACGGCGCGGAGCCGGAGCGTTTCCACAAATCATGGCCAATGCCCATCTGCCTGGTGCCATCCTGCCATCCTGCCAGTTGCGCTTAGTCCGCCCGCCTTTGGCCTGAAGGGCCTATCCATGACAGCCTGGGGCCAAAGCCCCAGGAAAGGATCGAAAAATGAAAACTGGAAGGGCTGAAGGCCCGTTCCATGACTCCACGCGCGCTGAGATGGCGTAATTTCCCAATTCCACAAAAACGGTTTTAAAAATAATCCGAAATACTCCAGCCCGGACTTGTCAGGCCCGCACCGGAAGTTCCTGGTAGGTCTTTTCAATGTCCTTCATCAGATTGATGACGGAGGCCACCCCATACTGCAAAAGCTCCTCCCCCAATTCCGGCCTGGCTTTCGTGGCATCGCCCCACGTGCCGGTCCTCGACATGCGGAAAACGCTGCCCGGCGAGGAGAAAAAGAAAGCAGTGTGCAGAGCCGGAGATTTGGTGATAGTGTCAGGAAAGGAGGGGAACTCCGCATTGGTCAGGCTCATGTCCACCAAGGCGGGATTGATGGCCAGCAGCATGGAAACCTCGCCCTCGCCGGCATGCAATCCCTTGCCGTTTTCCGACATCCGCGCCCATTCCTCCGGCTTCATCCCATCCCAGTAATTGAACGGAAAAGCCTTCGCGCCCTCCGGCATGGCAAGCGCCGCTTCCGAACACGCATAGGCCAGGGCATAGGTGTTATCGTAATGCCCGTTCAGAAAAACAATCCGTTTGAATCCCGCCCTGGCAAAGGACAGCGCCAGCTCCTTCACCATCGCCATGAAGGTCCCGATGCTGAGGCTGAACTCGCTAGTGAACCCGCGATGTGGATAGGAAAGGGAATAAGGCAGGGCCGGCGCCACCAGGGCATTCCCCTCCGCCTGACAAACCCGGCGCGCGATCTCGCGGGGGATGTAGAGGTCCGTCCCGATGGCGGAATGCGGTCCATGCTGCTCCATCGCGCCCACTGGAACGAAGAGCGTGTGGTGGGTTTTGAGAAAGGCTTCGATCTCGGAGTTGGTGTTTTCCGCCAGGAAAACGGAGGCAGGTTTCATGGGTGTCGG
>JAQGPD010000104.1 GCA_028293305.1 Verrucomicrobiales bacterium
AAAGCTAACATCTCTAATCTTGTAGTACAAAACGTTGTAGTTAAGTCCTCTTCGCTCCGTGCCTCACCTTATTCGATGTAGCCATCGTCCGGCCCCATAGGGGTTGAATATTTATAGCCATAGTCAGCCGTTAAATTTTTGCTCCGGAGGGGCGACATCTGACTTCAGCCGGGTGTAATAGGCCGCTCCTCTGGAGCTCAATCATTTTTTCCCATAACGGTGACTATAAAGATTCCGGCCCTCCGGGCCCAAAAATCCAGAAGCACCCCGACTACATCATTATTCAAATCGCTCTAGCCTGCGCTTCCTGTAGTTCATTCAAACCCTCCCGCTTGATTACGCCAAAGGCGTTAGGGATTTTAGCCTTGGGTTGCCGACCGGGGTCGGCTACCCCAGGAAGTGGCCATAACGCATTTTGAACCGCAACGCGGTTCCGGAAATGGATCGATCCACCAAGCTTTTACGGACCGGGGTTGCCATGGCGGCGGGGGATCCTGAACCCCTTCAGGGTTCGGGATTTCGCCGGTCAAGGACATGGGGTAGCCGACCCCGGTCGGCAACCCCAGGCTAACATCCCCAACGCCCTTGGCGTAACCCGTAATTAGCATGCCCAGCGCCTTGGCATAAGCCCGAACCGGTATCCCCAACGCCCTTGGCGTAACCCGTAACCAGCATCCCCAGCGCCTTGGCGTAACCCCCAACCGGCAAAAACGGCAGGACTCATCCCGCATGGTTTGCTAGTAAAAAACCGCAGCGTCACGTAGCGACGAAGGAAAAGAGCATGTGGACTTTACCCATTCCCCGCTGGAAATAGTCTCACCAACCGCCGTCCAGAATAATCGGAGGCGGGACGAATCTCCCATTCCCCCGGCCGCGGAGGCGCTCGCTTTCCGTGTAGCCGGCGACGATTCCATTCACAAAATCCACGCTGCGCCGGCCGGTTTCCACCTTCTGCGGAACAAAGGCGTAGTAGGGTTGGCCGTATTGATCGTATTGAATCACCTGCCGCGAAACCGTGCGGTAAGTGACGTATTCCAAGGTGTCGCGCCGGCCCTCCGCATCCACGCGGCTGTTGCGCTCCGAGGGCGGACCCAGGGCGGCCTCCACTTCCTCCGGCGTCATGCCGACGGCGATTTGTTTTTTGGCGATGAGTTCGTCCACAGCTTTCCGGCGCTCCGTGGCGGCGCGGAGTTGCTCCATGAATTTCGGGTCCAGCGGCGAGGCGGCGCTGCGCGCGATCCAGCCGACCACGTTGTCATGGACGGCCCGGCCGCGCACGCGCAGAGCCGTTTCCGACACCGCGACGATGCTGACCGTGCGTCCCGCCGGGATGATGCCGAGGCGGCGTTCCCCGCGGAGGTTGGAGTAAACCGGAGCTTCCGTCAGGGTTTTCACCCTCACTTCGCGGTCGGTCGCATCCTCGATGTAAAACGCTCCTTTTTCGCGGGAAAGCGCGCTCGGCTTTTTGAAAAGTTGTGCCTGCGCGGGAATCACGCCGGAGGCGGCGCCGGCGGCGAGGAGAAAATAACAAGTCAGACGGAGGAGGGAGCGCCGCGTTTGCATGGCGGCACCGTAATCGTTTTTACTGAACCTGGGAAGCAGTTTCCTGTCATCCGCCGGAGGAACGGTGATTTTCCTGACGGCTCCGTCGCATCTCCCTGACACTCAACGTGGGCCGGGGCGGAAATTTCAGGCTCCGAGCCAGGCGGGATTTGACCCCGGCGGCGGGAGCGCGGGGATATTCCGCGCCGGACGCACCAGGGTGAAGGGGCTGTCCGGCAGGCAGCGGGGCGGGATGATGCGCACGCCGCAAGTCGGGCAAGGCGCGGGCGACCCGTCGTAATGGGCGGGATCCCGGATGATGAGCACGGCGAAACACGAGGGACAATTGAAACCCAGTTGCCGGTCCGTGGAGGCTGGCAAGGCGACCGGCGCGGCGACGGGAGGCGGGGTGGGATAGCGCTGGGCCAGACTGGACGGGGTCTCCGGCTGCGGGGCCGGTCCCTCCTCCGCGGCGGCGCGTGCGGCCTGGTCCTCCCGCAGATGTTTTGCCAGCGGAACGGCGCGCTTCACCGGCAGCCGTTGACCGGCGGGCAGGGTGCTCAACGCCGCGAAGCGTTTCCCGGCCGCGCCGGATCCCGGATCACGCCAGGTTGGCTTGATCGCGGCGGGCGCGGCTGGCGCGCCCGGATTGCCTCCATCCATACCGGCCCACGGCGGAACCTGCGAGATATCAGCAGGTAATGCGGCACCGGCACCCGTGGCCCGGCCCATGTGTTCCCAGCCGACGGGGAAATTCGGTCCGGGGGCGGGAGGATCGGGCATGTTCACAGGAAATAAAAATTACTACCATAAAGACACTACTTTCCTGTCGATTTCAATTAACTATCTTGAACAGGTCCACTTTTTTCCTGACGCGATTCCGGACCCGCCCGCGGTGCCGGTCCGAAAGGGAGGAAAATGTCCGACGTAATTTCCGCCCCGCCCCGTTGACGCCGCGCCGCGTCTCCGGCTTAATGCGGGCTTCCCACGCTGGACCCCCGGCGATCCCCTTTTCTGTTATGCAAAGCCTCTGGAATTCCGACGACGCCGCCGCCTGCGGGAGCGACACCCTCTCGCAACGTGTTTATTCCTCGCGCCTTCTCGGGCAAAATCCCGCGCTCGTCCTCCACGGCGGCGGAAATACCTCCGCGAAGGACACCATCCCCGACTTTTTCGGAAATGACGTCGAGGTGCTCTATATCAAAGGCAGCGGCGGCGACCTCGCGACCATCGGGCCGGATGGATTTCCCGCCGTGAAATTGGACGTGCTCCTCCGCCTCGCGGAACTTCCCACGCTCAGCGACGCCGAGATGGTCCGCCAACAACGCGCCGCCATGCTGGACCCCTACGGACCCAACCCGAGCATCGAAGCCGTGGTGCATGCCGTTCTGCCTCATAAGTTTGTGGACCACACCCACTCGGACGCGGTCATCGCCCTGACCAATCAGCCGCACGGCGCCGCCCTCGTCCGGGAAACCTGGGGCGACCGCGTCATCGTGGTGCCCTACGTCATGCCCGGATTTTTCCTGGCCAAAGCCGTCCGCGAACTCACGCAGGAGGCGGATTGGTCCAAAGTCGAGGGCTTGATCCTCATGCACCACGGGATTTTCACCTTCGGAGCGGATGCCAGGGAAAGTTATGAGCGCATGATCCGCCTCGTCACGGAAGCGGAGAACGCCCTCGCCCAGCGCGGAGGCGGACCGGAAAAAGCCGCCGTCGCCGATGCTCCGAATGTGCTCGATGCCAACGCCTTGCGTGAATTAGCGGCCGTTCGCCGGGAGGTCTCCAAAACCCGCGGAAAAGCCGTGCTCGCCTTCACCGACACCAGCGCGGAAGCCGCCGGATTCGCCGCCCGCGCCGATGCCGGACCCCTGGCCACCCGCGGCACGCTCACGCCCGACCACTCGATCCGCATGAAACGCGCCCCCGTCGTGCTCGGGGTCGATTCCGCGATTTCCGACTTCGCCGCCGCCTACCAGGAATCCCACGGGCGGCTTCAATCCGGCCAACCCGCGTTGGACGCCGCCCCGCGCTGGGCCGTCTGGCCAGGAAAGGGCACCATCGCTTTTGACACCACGCTGAACGGAGCCGCGATCATAGCGGACATCGCCCGCCACACCGTCCGCACTATCCAGCAGGCCGAGGCCGCGGGCGGATGGAGCGCCTTGCCGGAACGCGACCTTTTTGAAATCGAACATTGGGACCTCGAGCAGGCGAAGTTGAAATCCGCTCCCGCCGCGAAATCCCTCCAGGGAAAAATCGCCATCGTCTCCGGAGCCGCCGCCGGCATCGGCCGCGCCATCGCCGAGGAACTCCACGCCCAAGGGGCCATGGTCACCGGTTTCGACCTGAATCCCGAAACCCCCGTCCGTCTCGGCGGCCGCCCCGGGCTCACGGGCAAGGTGTTGAACCTCACCGACTACCCGGCCGTGCAGCAAGCCGTGGAGGACGTCGTGCGCCTTTACGGCGGCGTGGATATTTTGGTCAGCAATGCCGGCATCTTCACCGCAGGCGCCAACTTCGAGGACATGGATCCCGGCAACTGGGCGAAGAGCCTGGAGGTGAACCTCACCAGCCACATGAAGCTCCTGCAGTTCTGTGTGCCCTATCTGAAAAAAGGAATCGATCCCGCCGCGGTCTTCGTCGGCAGCCGGAACGTCGCCGCCCCCGGAGCCGGTGCCGGCAGCTACTCCTGCGCCAAGGCCGCCGTCACCCAACTTGTCAGGGTCGCCGCCCTCGAACTCGCCGGCGATGGCGTGCGCGTGAACATCATCCACCCCGACGCCGTCTTCGACACCGAGCTGTGGACCCCCGAAGCCCTCACCCGCAGCGCGGAACGCTATAACATGACGGTGGAGCAGTATAAAACGCGCAACCTCATGAAAACCGAAATCCGCTCCCGCGACGTCGCCGCCATGGTCGCCGCCATGGCCAGCCCGCTTTTCGGAAAAACCACCGGAGCGCAAATCCCCGTCGACGGAGGCAACGACCGCGTCATCTGACGCGCCCGGCATCCGGAGTCGGACCGTCCTTCCCGAAAACCCCACCGGCCAAGTCCCGGGTGGAGCCCCGTGTGGCCCAGCCCGGCATGAAGTGACATGTAAAGAAAACCCGCTTTTCTTTACACATGCGCCGGAACGTGATAAGCATAACATCGTTTCCTATACATGAACATGCTTCCGCTTCTGCCGTTGAAAGAGTTTGCGCTTCTGGAAAACCGGGAAGTCTGGCAGGCACTGACTCTGGCCCACCGCCATTTGGCGGAATTCAAAGGACTGTGCGAATCCTTGCCGAATCAGGCAATTTTGCTGGATACACTGGGCATCCAGGAAGCGAAAGACAGTTCGGAAATCGAAAATATCATCACAACCCATGATGAACTCTATGCCGGGAACTCGGATGCCGCCGCCTCTCCGGCGGCAAAAGACGTGCAGCACTATCTGGAGGCCCTGCGGGTCGGATATGAAGAAGTCAGGCGCTAGGGTTTGATCCGCTACTAAACCATATTTGACGTGCATGCCGAGATGGAGAAGAATCGAGACGGACTCCTG
>JAQGPD010000142.1 GCA_028293305.1 Verrucomicrobiales bacterium
TGGCACGACCGCGCCGCCGCCGTCCTGGCAGGAAAAGACCTCAACCAAAGCCTGCTCGCCCTGGACCTTCAGGAAATAACGCTCCGCTCGAAAACCCAGGAATCCCCCGCTTATGTGAAGGAGGTGGAAAGCACCACCAGCATGGCCGCGCAGGCGGATCTCATCGGCACGTTGGCAAGACTGGAACAGTGGCCGCCCGGCCCCGCCCGCCAGGCCGCCATGGAAAAAGCAGGCAGCATCGCCGCCGGCCAATCCACCCCCAAAGCCCTCGCCTGGGCCCAGCAAATCCCGGACCCCAGCGCCTCGGCCGATGCCATCCGCGGAGTCGTCGGCGTTTGGGCGGAATATGAACCCATGGCGGCCTCCGAGTGGCTCCCCTCACTAACGCCCGGCCCGGTGCGCGAGGCGGCGGTGGACCGCTTTTCCGAAAAAATAGCCGAACTCGACCCCTCCGCCTCCCTTTCCTGGGCCGCCACCCTGACAGATCCCGCCGCCCGAGCCAGCCGCTTGACCGCGAGTTTTCAAAAGTGGTCCGCCAATGATCCCGCAGGGGCCGCTGCCGCTCTGGCGGAGGTTCCCGGCCTCAGCCCAGCGGACCGCCAAATCCTTCTAGCAACTCTACCCGCAGCCTCCAAATGAAAGTTGCCCGAGTGTTATTCACCTGTCTCGCCGCGCTGGCAGCCGGCTTGTTCATCGGACGTCAATCCGCCCCGCCGCCTGCGGCCGGGCCTCCGGTCGCATCCACTTCTCCAGTCGGTGAGCGGGGGATTACCCTACCTCGCTCAGCAACCCCCGATTTGTTATCGCGATGGAAAAAGTCTTCCGGTGATCGCGGCAAAGCCAAGCTCATGTTGGCCACGCTGGCCACCAACCGCCCGGGCGATCTGCGCCAACTCATCGAAGCCGCCGCCGGCGACCCCGGCCAACTTTCCCTCCTCGCGGATCTGGCGCTCGAAACCCAGCCGGCGGTTTTCCTCACAACCCTGGGCGGCAAGTTTCCCGCACAAAATGCCCATGCGTCCATTTTCGAAAATTTCGTCAAGCGCTGGGCCCGGAAGGATTTTGACACCGCCTTCAGGACCGCCCTTTCCCTTCCTTCCATTGTGGGTGCATGGGCCGGTGGGACGGCTTTGGAAACTCGCATGGAAACCGACCCCACAGGCGCTTTGCAAATCGCCTTGGCCCACCCAGGAGTGCGATTCAATAGCTTCAATGAGCTAACCATCCCGGGAACTCCGGAAAATTTGGAGCTTGTCGGCGCTTTACCGCCGTCATTGGGCAAGCATGCCATGATCAAAGCGATTTCCAGAAATCTGACGATTGATCAGGCGATGTCATTGACGTCCGGCGGTCGGGAAGGCCTTCCTGTTTATGGGGCTTACCGGGTGGCCGAGGCCTTCATGGAAAAAGATCCGCAAGCTGCCCGTGACTGGATGGATGCCAACCCGGATCATCCGGCATTTCCAGTGATGGCCCGGCGCTATGGGGAGGAACTGCTCAAAGCCGACCCCGCCGCAGCCGCCGCCTGGGCCACCGCCCACCTGAGCGGAAGCCCCCGCAACAGAATCCTCGAAAAAGCCGCCAAGGCCCTCGAAAAATCCGATCCTGCCGGCGCCCAAGCCGCCCGCGATCTCCTGCCGGAAGCCTTCAAAACCGGCGGGAAACCCTGACTTGGCATTCCGAAGCGGAAGCTGCAACCCTCACAACTTCCGCTCGCCCAACAGCGGCTGGGCTTCGGGGATGGCGATCTTGCGGAGGTTGAATTGTTTGATCGCTTTTTCCTTCAGCACCTCCATGGCGTCGGGCACGGAGTCAGTCAGGGTCAGCAGTTCCAGATCCACCGGACTGATGAGACCCTCCTCCTTCATCCGCCGGATGGCGCTCATCATGGGCGTCCAGTAGTCGATGCCGATGAGAATGACCGGGAAGTTATGCAGCTTTTTGGTCTGGATAAGAGTTAGGGCCTCAAACAGTTCATCCATGGTGCCCAGGCCTCCGGGCATGACCACAAAGGCATAGCTGTATTTGATCATCAGCGTTTTCCGGGTGAAGAAATAACGCATATCCACACTGGCATCCACCCAGCGGTTCACCGCCTGTTCGTGGGGCAAAATGATATTGATGCCCACGCTGCGCCCCCCGGCTTCCTTCGCCCCGCGGTTGGCCGCCTCCATGATGCCCGGTCCGCCGCCGGTCAGGACTGTGAAACCAAGCCGCGCGATTTCCCCCGCCACTTCCCGCGTCTTTTCATACCACGGATGCCCTTCCCCCAACCGCGCCGAGCCGAACACGGTGACGCAGGGCCCCACAAAGTGAAACGTCCGCAGCCCCCTGACAAAATCCATCATGATGTGCCACAGCGTCTTTATCTCCTCCCACCGGCTGTTAGGCCCGGCGATGAAGGCGCCGTCCGGCGACGCCAGCACAAACCGCTCGGCGGCCACCTCCTTCACCGTCGGAGCCGGAGCCGGAGTGGAGACGGGCTCCGATGGCACGGCTTCAGTGGCGGAAGCGGACGATGGGGTCGGCGGAGGCGGGGGTGGGGTCGGGGTCGGCATCGGGGTCATAAAAAACAGCGAGATTACCCGTTCCGCGCCCACATTGCCACCCATTAACCTGCGCAAAAACACCCGCCCTGCGACACCGCCTTCGGCCGCAACTATGAAAAAAATTCGTCAAAACCACTAATTTCCGTCGCGCTCCGGCATTCCTCATGCTCTAAGCCATGACAGGCCGCCGGGGCCCGCGGTCAACTGTTGACCCGGGCCCCCGGTGAGCCCCGAGACCGAACTCAACACAACACCCGCAGCATAACGCAACCACCATGGCCAAATACAAACTCGAATACATCTGGCTCGACGGCTACCAACCCGTCCGTAACCTCCGCAGCAAGACCCAGCTCAAGGAATACGATGCCTTCCCCACCCTCGATCAGCTTCCCAAATGGGGCTTCGACGGCAGCTCCACCCAACAGGCCCCCGGTGGCAGCTCCGACTGCGTCCTCGTCCCCGTCGCCATTTTCCCCGACTCCACCCGGAAAAACGGTGCTCTCGTGATGTGCGAAGTCTACAACGCCGACGGCACCCCGCACGCCTCCAACGACCGCGCCACCATCCTCGACGACGAAGGCGCCTGGTTCGGCTTCGAACAGGAATACTTCTTCTACCAGGACGGCCGCCCTCTCGGCTTCCCGGAAAACGGCTACCCCGCTCCCCAAGGCCCTTACTATACCGGCGTCGGTTATAAAAACGTCGGCGACATCGCCCGCCAAATCGTTGAGGAACACCTCGACATCTGTCTCGATGCCGGCATCAACCACGAAGGCATCAACGCCGAAGTCGCCAAAGGCCAATGGGAATTCCAGATCTTCGGCAAAGGCTCCAAGAAAGCCGCCGACGAAATGTGGGTCGCCCGCTACATCCTCCAGCGCCTGACTGAAAAATACGGCATCGACGTGGAATACCACTGCAAGCCCCTCGGCGCCACCGACTGGAACGGCTCCGGCATGCACGCCAACTTCTCCACCACCTACCTCCGCGAAACCGGCGGCAAGGAATACTTCGACAAGCTCATGGCCGCCTTTGACAAATACAAGGACGAGCACATCGCCGTCTACGGCCCGGACAACCACATGCGCCTCACCGGCCTCCATGAGACCCAGTCCATCGACAAATTCAGCTGGGGTGTCGCCGACCGCGGTGCCTCCATCCGCGTCCCCCACAGCTTCAAAAATTCCGGCTGGAAAGGCTATCTCGAAGACCGCCGCCCGAACTCCCAGGGCGACCCCTACCAGATCGCTTCCCGCATCCTGGCCACGATCAACTCCGTGCCCACCGCCTGATCCGATCAGGCCCCGGCGGGCAGAAAAACATCCCGTCCTTTCCAGCGGCGTCACCTTCGGGTGGCGCCGTTTTTTTTGCTTCCCTCCCCCGCCTCCCGACCGCACCTTTCCCCAACCCCTCCCCCCTCCCCCATGTCCACCCGCCGCCACTTTCTCCACCGGCTCCTCCCCGCAGCCCTCCTGCCCGCCGTCCTCCTAACCTTGCTTCCCACCGTCCCCCTGCGCGCCGACGAAGCCATCACCTCCTACCTGCCCCCTGACGAACTGCAGGGCTTCGCCACCTGGCCCGCCCCCCTCCGCGGCCTCATCTCCTATTCCCTCTCCCTCACTCAAAAAAAACTTGGTTATCAATTCGGTTCCTCCGACCCCGACCTCGGCGGCATGGACTGCTCCGGCACCATTCACCACGTCCTCACCCACGCCGGCCTCAAAAACGTCCCCCGCCAATCCGACGCCCTCCACGACTGGGTTCAAACATCCGGCCGCCTCTACCCCATCAGCGGCTCCCCCGCCCTAACCGACCCCATCCTCGCCCAACTCAAACCCGGCGACCTTCTCTTCTGGACCGGCACCTACGACACTGGCAAGCGCACCAACCCCATCAGCCACGTCATGATGTATCTGGGCAAAAACAAAGCAGGAAACCCCCTCATGTTCGGCGCCAGCAACGGCCGTCCCTACCAGGGAAAACGCCAAAACGGCGTCTCCGTCTTCGACTTCCGCATCCCCAAACCCGAAGGCAAACCCCGCTTCGTCGGCTACGGCCCGCCCCCCGGCCTCGACCCCACTCAAACCCCGCCCGTCCCCCCCGCAGCCTCCAATACCCCGCCAAAACCTACCCCCACGCCCAAATCACCCAGCAAACCCAAAAAGACCAATAAAGCCAAAACCCCCGAGCCGAAAAAAAAGAAAGGAGCACGGGCCTCCGGCCCGTGAGTTTCCCAACGATAACCCCTTAGCATTTCCATAAGAACCCTCACAAAAGACCCACACGGGCCAGAGGCCCGTGCTCCCTTCCCCTAGGCGCTCAGCCCTAACCCTTCAACCACCCCAACCCCACCCGCGGATACAGCCTCCTCAACAATTCCTGCGCGCACACCGACAAAATCCGCACCGCCTCCGCACGCACCTTTTCCGGCGGCGTGCCTTTTTTCCCGGCTTCTTTCCAAAGATGATCCAACGCCCGCCGATGCGACCCGGTCACCTCCCGGACCGCCGTGCGCCACAACGCCGGCGGCTCGCTGTCCTGCCACTCGCCACGGCCACGGCCGTAATGCGCCACCGCCAAATAACACAAAAGCGCGATCTCCAGCTGCGCCGCGTAATGCTCCTCCGTCCAGCGCACCCCATGATCCTCCCCGCGCGTCAGATTGAACCCCTTCGCCAACAAATAACTCCCGGCCCCACCCAACAAAATCCCCGTCAGCGCCCCGCCGCCTAGCAGCAATCCCCCGGTTTTGATCTCCGCCACGATGCCCCCCGCCGCTCCTGTCAGCGCCCCGCCGACCGCCGTCCACAGCGACTCATTGATCTTCCGCGGCACGCCGAACGCCTCGCCACCCGCCGGATTGATCTGCTGCGCGCTCCGCCCCTCGAGCCCATGCAGGGAAATCAAGGCGTCCATCGCCACCACCGACCGCTCCGCCAGCCGCGTGCTCAGCACATCGCGCGCCTGCTCCATTTCCTCGTTCAACTCCCGCCGGCCCACGCCCAGTTTTTGCAAAAACGACTCCTTCGACACCACCACCTGATCCATTCCATTCTCCGCCAAAGTCCCGCCCAGAGCCGCCATGCTCCTTTCAAAAACCTCCAGATGCCGCGCCTCCCACGCCCGGCGCAACTTGGAAAAAACCGCCTGCTTTTCCTCCGCCAACAACGGCTGGATCAAGTCCATCAGCTCCCCCTCCTGCACCCAGCACCGCGCAAACGCATCCAGCCCGATCACTGTCCTAACAACAGGAAACCGCTTCAAATGATACCGCCATTCCGCCTCCTCCAGCTCCTCCTCGATCGCCGCCCGCGGAGGACCCGTCTGATTCAATAACAAAACCACCGGTTTTCCTATCCATTCCAGAATCTCCATCTCCATCCCCACATAACCCGCCAGCTCCGGCTTCTCCGCCG
>JAQGPD010000162.1 GCA_028293305.1 Verrucomicrobiales bacterium
CTAAAATTATAACAAATCTGAAACTCATTTAACTCATTTGTGATTGCGATTACTGTTCATGATTACACTAAATGCGCATGTTTTAGATCGTATCCTGGATTTCACCGGACCCTCCGGTTTCACCAAAATCTCCACGGTGATCGCCTACTCCAACCCGACCACCATGACGGGAGCAACGGATCTGAGTTTCATCACGACTGCCTGAACCGTGAGTTTGAACGACTTCAACACGGTGATGGAACGCACCTTCACCATGGGAGGAGCCTACCGCGCATCCGATGTCACCCTGAAATCCGGCTCCGTGGAAACGACTTACCACTTCACCCCCGTGCCGGAAGTGTCCAGCAGCCTGCTGACGGGCCTCGCCGGTGCCTTGGCCTTCCGCCGCCGGCGCAGGGCCTGATCACGTATCTCCACGGCGCCCCCGCAGTCCCTCCCCCGCCAACCGTCGGCCATTGATCTTGCGGGGGAGACAGCTTGGGGATGCGGTGATGGGCTCCCGGATTAGCCAGGCACTGTTCGGTTGACGGGTTGAGGCTCAGGGAAGATGGCCTCCCACGACTGAGAATCAGCCGCCCGCAGCCCAGCCCGCAGGGTTGCCCGTCAGATTGTATCCCATGAAAAAGCCCGTCCCTTCCACCGCCTCCCTCAGTCGCGCGCTCCGGTCCGCCCCCTTGGCCACGCTCGCCTTGGCGTTGTGGGCGGCACCGGCAGTCCATGCCCTCACCATCGTCCCGACCTTCGAAGGCCCTCGCTACACCCCGGTCGTCCAAGCGGCGGTGACCGGCGCTTTGACGGAATTTTCCAGCCGGTTCAGTGATGATATTGTGGTCTATATCCGGTTCCTGGCCAGTGACGATCTCAATGGCTCAGTCGGCCGCACCAATCAGGATTTTTGGCCTGTGGACTACGCCGTTTTCCTGACAGCGCTCCGGAATGACGCTGCCAGCGCGGACGACGCCACCGTCCTCGCCCACCTGCCCTCCGGCACCGGAGCGCTCCCCGCCTCCGGACTCGCCAGCCCCGTTCCCGGGTCCAACCGCACCGTCTGGCTCACCCGCCCCCACGCCGCCGCCCTGGGCCTGAACATCGCCCCCGTGCCGGACGCGGTGACAAAATGGGACGCCGTGGTGGACTTGGACCTGCCCCACATGTTCTTCGATTCCACCCAGCCCGATCCCTCAAAATACGACCTCCGCGGCACCGTGCTCCATGAGGTCTCGGAAGTGCTCGGCACGACTTCCAATCTGGCGGACTTCAGCGAAGGCGACCGCGGCATCCGCCCGGTGGATCTTTTCCGCTATCAAAATGACGGCAGCCGCAGCTACTCCCGGACCGGGGACAATGCCTGGTTTTCCCTGGATGGCACCCGGCTGCTCGCCCGCTTCAATCAGGATGCCGGCGGGGATTATGGTGACTTTTGGAGCCCGGGCTCCCCGGCGGACGACGGTCGGGCGTTCCAAGTGCAGGACGCCTTCAACTGGCCGGGCCTCACCGCGGAATTGAATGTGGAGCTCCGCATGCTGGACGTCATCGGCTTCGACCCCGTCCTCCCCGCCGCCGCCGCGCCGGAAATCCAACTTCTGCCCAGCGGCGACCTCGCCCTGACCTTCCACCTCCTTCCCTTCCAGGATTATGTCGTGCAGCGCAGCGAAGACCTGACCTCCTGGCAAACCCGGGCCACCGCCACCGCGGATAAAGACGGCCTTCTGCTCTGGACGGACACGGATCCTCCAGCCCCCCGCGGCTTCTACCGCGCCGCCTTCCCGCCATCAGCGCCCTCAGCGCCCTAAGCACAGGGCCGTGGAAAATATCCCGCCCGCCCGCCGGTTTTTTCCGGGTTCCCGCGCTTCCGGTTGCCCTTCCCCGGGGCAGCGGCGTTTCTGAGGAAATATGCATCCTGTAAAACCAAACAGCGCCCTGGTCATCGTCGGTCACGGCTCCACCCTGAATCCCGACTCCTCCGCCCCGACGCTCGATCACGCGGAAACGATCCGGAAACAGGGACTTTTCGCGGAAGTGGTGTGCGCCTTTTGGAAAGAGGAACCCGGCATGCGCGAGGTCCTGCGCATGGTGGACAGCCCGGAAATTTACGTGGTCCCCAACTTCATCAGCGAGGGCTACTTCACCCAGCAAGTCATTCCCCGCGAACTCGATCTGGAAGGCCGCACCACCCTTCTGCCGGCCCTGACAAATGGCGGCCCGCCGCGCCGCGTCCACTACTGCGACCCCGTGGGCGTGCACCCGTCCATGATCCGCCTGCTCCTGGCCCGTGCCACCGAGGTCGCCCCGGACGCGCCCCGCGCGGAAAGCGCCCTCATCATCGTCGGCCACGGCACCGGCCTGAACGAAAACTCCACCAAAGCCATCAAGGACGCCGTGGAACTCATCCGCCAATCCGGCGCCGGCTTCGCGGAAGTTCTGGACGCCTACATGGAGGAGGCCCCACTCATCGCTGAATGGGACACCCTCACCTCCGCCCCCAACGTGATCGTGGTTCCCTTTTTCATCGCGGACGGCCTCCACAGCTTCCAGGACATTCCCGTCCTGCTAGGCATCGAGGAGGAAATCACCGCCGCCGCCAGCCGGATGTCCGTCTTCAAACAAAACCCCCACTCCCTCCGCAACCGCCAACTTTTCTACAGCAGCGCCATCGGCACCGAACCCCTCCTTGCGGAAGTCATCCTCGACCAGGTCCAAGTCTTCGATGAAGCCGGATCCCTAACAACCCAAGCCGCCGACGCACCATCCAGCCCCGGCAGTCCAACCGCCGCCCTGACAAACCCCGGAACCCTCGCCGGCGGCCTCGCCTCCTGGCTGGACTCCGGCGGCCGCCTCATGGGCGAAGTTGTCATCCTCCCCGCCCCCGTGGGCTGGATTTTGACCCATCATCTGGACGAATCCCTCGTCGGCTCCGGCACCCTGGATGCTTTCGATTCCCCCCTCGCCGCGCGCCTCATCGCCCGCGATGACGCCGCCGGCGAGTTCCGTCCTCTCAAAACCGCGCCCACCTTGAAACGCGGATGGCAGCTCGCCCTGACCACCCTTCCCGCCCTCCAGGAAGCGCTCGACTCTTTCTATCCCGCCCTTCTCGCCAACGCCCTGCGCCACGCCGCCGGCCTGATCCCGCCGCGCACTTTAAAGGAAACCCTGGGCCGCCAAACCGGCATGTATCGGGTCACCGGCCTGCTTCGCGCCGACGAAGCCCAACTACTGGTCGCCAAAACCTGCAACGATTCCAACTGCCTCCGGAAAATCCTCTGGTCCTGGGACGGCGCCACCTCCTGGGAAGCCCTTCCTCCGGAAAAAACCTGTTGTCCCTCCGGTTCCGTCCTGACAACGGATTCCCTGCCCCTTCTCTGCACGGACGCCTGCCAACTCCTCATCGGCCCCGCCCGCACCGTCGTCAAAACCCGCCAAAAATCCGAAGCGGATGCCGCCGCCCTGGCCGCTGCCGCTGCCGCCGCCGCCGCCTGCTGACAAACCCTGACATCCCCCCGCCCATGAGTGATTACCCGCCCACCAACCCTAACCCCAGCCCCAACCCCGGCCGCGTCACCCGCATCCCCCGGCCGGATGACCGCCCCGATTTCCTCTCCGGCCCCGGCGCCAGCGTCTGGTCCCGCCGCGTGGCCCACGTGCTGGATACGTTTTTGAAAATCCCCGGCACCACCGCCCGGGTCGGCCTCGACCCCATCATCGGCCTCATCCCCGGCGTCGGCGACGCCATCTCCACCTTCATGGGCGGCGTCATCCTGGTCGAAGCCCTCCGCCGCCGGGTGCCCGGAATCCTGTTGGTCAGGATCGGCGGAAATATGTTATTGAATGCCTCCGTCGGGGCCATCCCCGTCGTGGGCGACTTATTCTCCGCCTGGTTCAAGTCGAACTCGAAAAACCACGCCATGCTCCACGCCTTCCTCCAGGGAAATCCCAACCCGCCCGCCGACCCCCAAAGCAAATGGGTGTGGCTCGGCCTGATCGTTTTCCTGGCGATCCTGGCAGGGCTATGCGTCCTCGCCTTCTGGCTGCTCGCCTGGGTTTGGAACCAGGCCACCGGCCACTAAGCCTACTGCAACAAAATGCCGGCAGCGCCGCACGCAGTCAAAATAGCAATTTAACCCGGGACCGGACCACCATGTCCAGTCCCGGCTAACTTGCTATCCCGGCAAAAGGCCGGGACTTACCCTAACTCTCCCACCAACACCCCGCCGGACCACGACTAACGCTTTGCGAAATACGCCGCGATGGCTTTGACCAGGCCCGGGATATCATGCTGCTGCGCGGTGATATGCGCCTTCAATCCATGCCGCTTCAAGGCCGCGGACGTCACCGGACCGATGCTCGCGATCTTCGTCTCCGGCGGAATCGGCAACCCCAGCGCCATGAAATGATCCACCGCGCTCCCGCTGGCAAAGGTCAGGACATCCGCGCCTTCCGTGCGGAACCGCTCCTGCCCGCCCGTCAGGTCCACCGTCTCCGGCACCGTGCGGTAGGCGATCGCCTCATCCACAATCGCCCCTTTCTCGTGGAGCTTCTGCGCCACCACATCCCG
This sequence comes from Verrucomicrobiales bacterium, assembly GCA_028293305.1. Lineage (GTDB taxonomy): Bacteria > Verrucomicrobiota > Verrucomicrobiia > Verrucomicrobiales > V1-33 > CAIZWU01. Next base: position 4,553 of record JAQGPD010000162.1, read on the forward strand.
CGCGGACTCGCCGCGCACCCACAGGATGGTTTGGTTATCAATGGTGCCCGCATGCACCGTGAATTCCTCCACAAGGGATTCCGCCACGGATTTCTCCGGCTGAAAGTCCACGCTCAGCCGGTATTCCGAGATCCGCTTGGCCGTGCCGGGCCCGATGGCGACCATCTTGGCCGGCCCCATGTCCCGGGCGTCTTTGTATAGTTTATAATACATTTCAAAGAACGCCTCCACTCCGTTCGGACTGGTGAAGATGATCCATTCGTATTTATAACAATCCTGCACCAGCTCGCCGAAGGCCATGACATCATGCGGCGGCTCGATGCGGATGGTGGGAATTTCATACGTGTCCGCCCCCAGTGCCTTCAGCGCCTGATTCAGGGCCCCGGCCTGATTCCGCGTCCGCGTCACCACGATGCGTTTTCCAAAAAGCGGCCGATTTTCAAACCAGTTCAACTCCGGCCGCAACGCCACATTCCCCCCGATCACACAAACCGCCGGCGCTTTGAATCCATGCTTCTCCACCAAATCCGCGATGGTCGCCAGGGTGCCCGTCAAGGTCTGCTGACGCCCCGTCGTGGCCCACCGGATCAAGGCCACCGGCGTTTCCGGGGCCGCGCCATTGTCGATCAGCTTTCCTGTCAATTCCCCCATCCGGCCCACGCCCATGAGCATGACCTTCACACCGTCCGCCTTGGCGATTTTTGAAAAATCGAGGCTGCTCACTTCCTTGGTGGGATCCTCATGCCCCGTGAAAATGGTCAGCTGGGTATTGAAATCCCGATGCGTCACCGGAATGCCCGCATAAGCCGGCCCGGCGATGGTGGAGGAAATGCCCGGCACCACTTCAAACGGGCATCCCGCGGCATACAGCTCCTGCGCCTCCTCGCCGCCGCGGCCGAAAACATAGGGATCCCCCCCTTTGAGCCGCGTGACCACTTTTCCTTCCAACACCTTGCGGATCAACAGTTGATTGATCTCCTCCTGCGGCAGCGCGTGGTTGGCCGCCTGCTTTCCGACATAGAGCAGCTCCGCGTCCGGCTTCATCCAGGCCAGCACCTGCTTATTCACCAAATAGTCATAGGCGACGACATCCGCCATCTCGATGCACTCCTTGGCGCGGAGCGTGACTAGACCTAAATCACCGGGGCCGGCGCCGACGAGATAACAAATTCCTGGAGTAACGGGATGCAACATGGGGAGGTCATTGAAGCGCGGTCCGGGCCGGAAGGCAAACGCTGGCTGGCATTGCTTGACGGCCCGCGCGCCGCGCCCCCGCCATGGGACTCCTCTCATTTCTCCGGCAACACCACACCGCTTTTCCCCGGTCCCGCTCCCCGACCACGAAACAGAATCCACCCGCCGGCGAACCCCGTGACCAGCGCCGGAATCCACAGGACGCCATATCCAAATGCCCGGAAGCACACCGCTCCCGCCACGGCCCCGCTTAAAAATCCGCCTATAATATACGCGCACAATTTCCACCGCCGAGCGTCGGTCGGCAGTCCGCGCAGCGCCTGACCCGCCAATATCCCCAAATCCGTGAAAAGTCCTGACAAATGCGTGGACCGGAT
>JAQGPD010000175.1 GCA_028293305.1 Verrucomicrobiales bacterium
GGCCTCCGCGATTTCAATATCGTGACTCCTCAGCTTCAGCAAACTGACATTCAAGTCCGTCTGCGTGCCCGTCGCGGACTTCACCCACGTCGGCATTTTCCCGATGGTCCCCGGCGATCCCAGCACCACGCGCACGCCGGCTTCCTTGAATTGGCGCACGGTTTCTTTTTGATTCTTCACATACTCCGCCCCGATCTCATCCGTGTAAGGAACATACCGGTGATCATTCATCCCATAACAAGTCGTCGCGACCGTCGGCTCGAAGCGCAGCACATCCTGTTTCAGACGGCCCGCAAAACCGGAAGCCTGCTCGCCGCTCCAGCCGTATTGGCGGCAGGTCACATTCAGCTGCGGCACGCAGGCCGTGAGGTAGGTCTCGATCAGGCGGCTATACATTTTCTGCTCCGTGATCGAGTCCCCGCAAATCGCCAGGCGATCCCCCGCCTTCAGATAGGGTCCGGCCGCCTCCGGAGCCTTGAATCCCTCGTAAGGCTTGAAATAATCATCCCCCGGCCGCGGCATCAAATCGCGGGCCGGCAACAAAGAGGCGGACGCCAGAAAAAGAAAAAGCAGCGAAGTCGGTTTCATGATAGGAAATAAAAACGGGTTTGTCAGGGAAGGCGTGGTGAAATCGGTCGGTTTGTCAGTTTGCCGACTGGTCGGTTAGCTGGCCTGGCGAATGCGGCCAGTTGGTCAGCGTGATGGTGTCGGTCAGTTGGTTTGCGCGATGAAATAAGTCCGTTGGTCAGCGTGAAAAAGATCGGTTAGGTCGTCCGCGTGGTGGATTGATGTGGAATGCAATAGCAGGGTTCAGAGTCAGGCTGGATGGATGGATGGATGGATGGATGTAGCGTGATGGAGAAGTGGGGAATCGGCGGGCAACCGAATGGCCTCCCTTCTGGAAAGCAAATTCAAAAAAATCCCGCCAGCTCCAATTTCGAATTGGAGGAACGCTCCCCGCCGACTGTTCTTTCCCGGATGTGGAAGTTTTAACGAAGACCCGTCCAAAGAGTGCAAATGGATATGTCAGCAAGAAGATTTGAGTTTTATTAAAATCCTAGCTTGCTTGGTGGCAATAGCCTGGTAATATTGAACCACAATTCCACCAAGCTACTGGCATGAAATACGAAATCACGCTCTCTGACGCAGGATTCACACGCCGCCAACGGGTGGACAAGGCAATACACACATTGGAGGGAATCCTTGCAGGAATTTCCTTGGACGGAGTGATCGTGCCTCTGGAATTGAATGAATTGACAGCATGGATCTCAGACCATCGGGCACTGATCGGAAGGCATCCGTTTAGCGAACTGGTTCCCCGTATCGAAGCGGCTTTGGCCGACGGCGTAATCGATGCCGAGGAGCACGCCGATATTCTTTGGCTATGCCGCAACATGCAGTGTGGGAGTCTGTATTACGATGAAGCCACTACGGATATGCAAAGGCTACAGGGCATGCTTCACGGCATTCTAGCGGATGCAGAGGTATCGGAGGACGAGATCCGAGAATTAAGTCGGTGGATTGATGAACATGCGCACCTTAAGGGCTGTTATCCCTATGACGAAATCGACGCATTGCTAACACAAGTTCTCAAGGACGGAACTGAGGACCAAACGGAAAGGGAAATGTTGAAACATTTTTTTGAAGACTTCATCTCTTATTCCCTCCAGCGCAGGGTAAAGGACGCGAGGGAGCAATTGCCTGCCCCAAAAAAACTTGCCGGCATCTGCTCGGTCTGTCCCGATTTATCGTTTCTTGATCGGATCTACACGTTCACTGGAGCATCTCAAAAAGCGACACGAGTTGAAATGGCAAGTAAAGTCGAAAGTTTGGGCGGCCATTTCTCGCAAAAGGTGCATCCCAAAGTTCACTTTCTCATTGTGGGAGCAAATGGTAATCCAGCGTGGGCCTACGCGTGCTATGGACGCAAGGTCGAGCAAGCCATGAATTTAAGAGCGGACGGCCATCCAGTCATTATTGTTCACGAAAATGATTTTTGGGATGCCATGCAGGATCACCAAGCCCCAATAAAATAACGCTACAACCGCGCGCCGCAGGCGCTTTGGAGTGCGCGCGGCTTGCCGCCTCTTTATGCAAGCGGGCTTGCCCGCGCCGAACGGAGTTGGCATTTTCCAATCGCTCCCTGCGCCCGCCCGTAAACGGCAGCAAGCTGCCTACCGGAAAGCGGCGGCAAGCCGCGCGCACTCCAAAGTGCTTTCGCACCCACGAGCCATCCCGCCTCCCGCCTCCCGCCTCCCGCCTCCCGCCTCCCGCCTCCCGTATTTTCCCGGTGACTTCCGACCGGAAGCCACGATAAATACACCGTAACATTTCCCCCCCGCCATCCGTCCTTCCGGTGGTCTACACAGGCTATTATCCCCAACGCCACACCGCACACCGCACACCGCACACCGCACACCGCAAACCGCCCTCCTGCCCTCCCGCCTTCCCGCCCTTCCGCCATGAAATCACCCATCGATCCGGCCGCCCTGGTTTTGCTCCTTGCCCTCGCCCTTTCCAGCACCCCCACCCCCGCCCGGTCCGCACTCACGGAAGCTCCCCAGGCCCGGTCCGCCGTGGAGGCGGGAATCGGCCACATGATTCCGGACGCGGCCTTCACGGATTTGTCAGGAACCCCCCTGACCCTCTCGGCGGTCGCCGCGCGCCAACCGTTCACCGTCGTCGCCATCACCAGCCCCACCTGCCCGCTCAGCCGGAAAATGGCGCCCACCCTGGCCGCTTTGGAAAAATCCTGGCATGACAATGGAGTGCAATTCCTCTTCGCGGGAGCCATCGCCTCCGACCCGCCGGATTCCCTGGCCGCCCTGGCAAAAGAACACGGCTTTCAAGGTCCCTGCACCGTGGACGCCACGCAGTCCCTGCTCACCGCGCTCCAACCCGGCACCACCACGGAGGTCCTCATCCTGGACCGCTCCCGCACCCTCCTATACCGCGGAGCCGTGGATGACCAATACGGCATCGGCTATCAAAAAGAGAAACCCTCACAAAACTTCCTGGCCGATGCCCTGACACAAATCACCGCTGGAAAATCCCCCCGCCTCGCCGCCACCACGGCCCCCGGCTGCGCCTTGGAAAACCCCGCGCCCGCCCCGCCTCCCGCCTCCCCCACATGGCACCGCGAGGTCTCCCGCATCGTCTCCGCGAATTGTCAGGCCTGCCACCGCCCCGGCGGCACCGGCCCCTTCGCCATGATGACGCCGGAGGACGTGGGCGGCCACGCGGCCATGATCAAAAAAGTCATCTCCAAAGGCCTCATGCCCCCATGGTTCGCCGCCCCGCAAACCGGTGCCCATGCCATCACCTGGGAAAACGACCGCACCCTTTCCCAGGCGGACCGCGACACCCTGACCGCATGGTTGTCAGGAGACCGCGCCCTCGGCGACCCCAGGGACGCGCCCGTCCCCCGCGCCTGGCCCGCGGAATGGCTCATCGGCACGCCGGACGCCGTGGTGGAGATCCCCACCCCCGTTGAAATCCAGCCCACCGGCCGGATGAAATATCAATACCGGGAATTCACCACCACTTTCCCCGAAGACCGCTGGGTCACCGCCTACGAGGTCCGCCCCAGCGCCCTGGAGCAGGTCCACCACGTCCTCGTTTTCGCCGCCGGCCCCAACGGAAAAAAAGTCACGGACGGTGACGACTTTTTCGCCGCCTACGTGCCCGGCAGCAGCGCGGTGTTTTACCCTGACGGTTATGCGAAAAAACTGCCCGCCGGCTCCCGGCTCGTTTTCCAGCTCCACTACACTCCCAACGGCACCGCCAACGTGGACCGCACCCGCATCGGCATGCGATTCTCCACCACCCCGCCAGTCCACGAGGTCCACGTCGCCGCCGCAAAACAACATTGGTTCAGCATCCCGCCGGGCGCGCCGAACCACGAGGTGAAAGGCACCCTGCCCGTCCCCTTCGATGCCCGGATCCTCTCCTTCATGCCCCACATGCACATGCGCGGCAAAGCGTTCCGTTATGACCTCGTCGATGCCGCGGGCAACAGCCGCGAGTTGCTGAACGTCCCCGCCTACGACTTCAACTGGCAATTGT
>JAQGPD010000176.1 GCA_028293305.1 Verrucomicrobiales bacterium
ATGGGATCCGGCTCCTCCACCCTGGCCTTCGCCCACGGGGACTGGTGCGCGGCCCAGGTCGCCCAGGGGCTGGGCCACACCGTGGAGGCGGCGGCCTTGCTGGCGCGCTCGCGGAATTGGCGGAACGTCTGGGACACCACGGCCACCGGAGATGGCTTTTCAGGCTTCGTCCGCGGCCGCGCCAGGAATGGAGTTTTCGCCGCCACCTCCCCGACTTCGACCAACAATTTCTATCAAGGCACGCCGTGGAATTATTCCTTCAGCATCCCGCACGATCAGGACGGCGCTATCGAACTCATGGGAGGCCGGGCGCGTTTCCTGCAACGGCTGGAGTTCGCGTTCAAATCCAACAGCACCGCCTATGTGGACTTTTCCAATGAGGTGAATCTGAAAGCCACCGCATTGTTAGGCTATGCCGGCCGGCCCTATCTTCAGTCCTACTGGGCGGACCGGCTGCGCCAACGATTCGGCGCGGAGAGCTATCCCGGTGACGAAGATTCGGGGGCCATGTCCTCAACGTATTTTTTTGTGACCGCAGGACTTTTCCCGTCCGCCACCAGCGACACCTATCACCTGAGCGGACCCCGCGTGCCCAGGCTGGAATTCAATGCGGGCGGAGGAAAAACATTTGTTATCACTGCGGCGAACGCCGGTGGCCGGAACATTTTCATCCAGTCCGCCACCCTCGACGGCCAGCCCCTCGGCACGCCTGTCATCCATCATTCGGATATCACCGCAGGAAAAACGCTGGCGTTTGTCATGGGCCCGCATCCCTCCGCCTGGGGCACCGGCAGCGACTTCGCCGCCCCCTCCGCGCCGGACTCCACCCTGCCCATCCTGGGGGAGTGGAGCGCCGCCCTGGGCAGTCCGGTCATCACCAATCCCGCATCCAATGCGCCCGCCTGGGGAAGCGGGGCGAATGGCGCTGACAACTCCGCCATCCAGTCCGCCTTTCCGGAAGTCGTTCTAGCTAAAACGGGGGATTCCATAATCCTATCCGCTAGTGCGGCCTTCAACGGTCTGACCTCCCCGCAAAGTTTTCCCTCCGCTGGATTCGCCTGGGGACTTTTCCAAAGCGCCGGCGCGGGGATTACCGGATGGCCCGGCTACCTGGCGGCCAACGACACCACCGATGCGGCGGGAACGCGGAGTTTCTGGAAACGGACTTCCGGCAGCACTCAGGCCTGGCACACCACGACCGGTGCCACACCAGCGGCTTCCTTCGCTATCGCCACACCCGCCTTCGCGGATGACACCTATCGTTTTGTCCTGACACTAGCCAGGACCGCTTCCGGAGCCCTCGACTATCATTCCGCGCTGGTGCGCGTTGCCGACGGGGTTTTGTTCGCGGCCTTCACCGGTTCAGATCCGGCTCCGGCGACCTATTCGTTCAATCGCGCCGTCCTCCGCGCCGGTGATGCGCTGGACGCGGATTCCATCTCCCTCACCAATTTCGCCGTATCCACCGGCGCATTGCCCACGGTGACCCTAACCGCGACGGACAGCTCCGCCGGTGAGTTCGGAGCGGATCGCTCCCTTGAATTCACCCTCACCCGCAGCGGCCCGACCACCGGCCCGCTCACTGTTAGTCTGGGCGCCGCAGGCAGCGCCACCGCTGGCCTGGACTACACCGGTTTCTCCACCACCGTGGAAATTCCCGCTGCCGCTTCGGGCATCACCCTGCCTTTGCTGGTGGTTCCTGACACTCTCGCGGAAGGGGCTGAAACGCTCTCCCTTGGTTTGATAGCGAATGCCTTCTACAGCATCGGTTCCCAAGCTCCGGCCCTGGCGACCATCGCGGACGCTCCCTCCCAGGCCTACTATTTTTCCAACATCGCGGATCCTGCGAAACGCGGCCCCGGGGACGACGCGGACGGCGACGGAATCGCCAACAAACTTGAGTATTTCATGGGCACCCTGCCCGACAATGGCTCCAGCCGCGGCGCTCTCGAAATGACGGCCACCGGAGCCGGCACCATCACGATCCGCTATCCACGCACAAAAGGCCCCGCCGATGTCAGCGGCGCGCTACAATGGTCGACAGCGCTGGGCGTGTGGCACTCCAGTGGCGAAAACGAAGGTGCCGTCACGGTGAACATCATTGAGAATGTTGTCAGCTATCCCGCGCAGAATCCGGAAACCGTCGAAGCCACCGCAACAGTAAATGGCAATCTTCTATCAAGACTTTTTCTGCGTCTGAAAGCAGATTGAAGACCCGGGCAGCGGGTGGAATCATCTTTTCAAATCCGGGATAATAACAAAGTTTAGAACCAGATCAAAAATTCGGATAGGATCAGTAGAGGAACAAGCACAAGGACTACGGCTACAAAGAATCGTCGGCTACATTGCCCGCCAAGCCCGCCACTGTCGCCACGGCGGTTGGCGGCGGAAGAAGGGAAAAAGTAAGGGATGGCCAGGCCTACCTAGACAAGGCTAGTCGGCTCGGCCAAATTCACCGATCACACGAGCAGATATTTCGATAGTGCGGGCCATGACATTCTGTGACATTCTCCGGGGTTGGACGTTCACAGCCACCGCCACCACCACTCATTATGTTGCCTCACCCGCCAGAAATGCCGCCTGCACTGAATCACGTTTTTGTGGATTTTGAAAATGTCCACGAAATCGATTTCACCGTCCTATCCAATCGCCCCGCCACCTTCACCATTCTCGTCGGAGCGAAGCAGACGCGCATGGATATGAAACTGGTCGAGGAAATGATGCGTCACGCCGGCGCCGTGCACTTGATCCGCCTGACATCTTCCGGGAAAAACGCGTTGGACTTCACCCTGGCTTATTATGTGGGCCGGGCGGCAGCGGTCGATCCCTCGGCGTATTTTCATATCATATCAAAGGACACCGGCTTCGATCCCTTGGTCGAGCACCTCCGCAGCCACCAGGTCCACATCCGCCGCCATGCGGATTTCTCCTCCCTCACTTTTTCCCATCCATCCAAAAGCCAGCAACAAAGCCCGATTCACGCCGCCCATTCCGGCCCACCCTCCGCACATTCCGGCCCATCATCCGCGTCTTCGGCAAACCCGGCGCCCAAGCCCGCAAAGCCATCATCGCCTGTTTCCAAGTCCTCCACGCCCACGGCAAAAAACCCCGCCATTTCCGCCAAAGCCGCCACCCATTCCTCATCCACTGCTTCCCCCTCCTCGTCTGCAACCCGAACCGCCGGCATCCCGAACTCCCCGACCGCCACTCCTGACCACCCGGAAGCTACATCCGCGTCCCATCCGGAATCCCCCCTGGACCGCGCCCTGGCCCATCTCCGCCGCAATCCCAACAACCGTCCCAAACGCAAAAAAACCCTGCTCAGCCACCTCCGCAGCCTGCTCGGCAAATCCGCCAACGAAACCGACGCCGCCGCCCTGTTGAGAAACTTGGAAAAACGCCACCTGAGCATAGACGCGAAGGATTCCGTGAAATACCACCTCTAGCCAAAACCACCCGCGCACGCGCACGCCCCGGCCCGCAAGCCGTGGCCCGGCATTTACTCACACCCGCACGCCCCGCACACCCCACCCGGGCCTCCGCAAAATCCAAAAGATCGCCGCTTTTTTTGCCCCGCCCGCCGCTTATAGTATTGACGACTCACGCCCTTTTCTAAAAACCGCATCATCATGGCCTCCTCCCCTTCACCCCGCTGGGACGCTCTCGGCACGGGCTCCGGCTTCCGCTCCACCACCACCGCCTGGGACCTCCGTTGGTGGATCCTCACCGCCATGCTCGTCTCCGTCACCGGACACGCCGGCCTCCTACTGTGGATGAAGCGCACGAAGGTCGCCCTGCCCGCCATCACCGCCGTCTCCGAAGAGAAAAAAACCGGCATGTTCCACACGGAAGTCGAGCGCATGACCATCCCGGCGGATGTCATCAAAAACTCCCTGCCTCAGCCACCGGACCTGTCCCATAAGGTCGAAGAAAGCGCGGTGGTGGAAGTTCCCGATATCACCAAAATCGCCGAAGCCCTCAAGGATCAAAACGTCATCCTAACCCCCACCCTCTCCGCGCCCGCCGCCAACCTCAAACTCAGCACCCCCGCCCCCGGCACCGCAGGCGACCTGCTTGACGAAGCCGCGGACATTTCCTCCTCCCCCACAGACCTCAAAGCCGGACTGCTGGGAAAAACCTCCGCCCTGGACAAACCACGCCGCGCTTCCGACGACCAGATCGCCCTCAATATTTCCGAAGGCTCCCTCTCCGCCGCCGACCTGAAGGCCGACCTCCTCCGCTCCAACAAAAACGGCACCGGAGGCAATGGCGGAGTCGATGGCTTCGCCAGCTTGGACGACCTAGCCAATGTCAAGGGCCCCATCGTGGGCGATTTCAAAACCATGCTCCGCACGGACTTGCTATTCGATTTTGGCTCCCCCGACCTCAAGCCCGAGGCCCGCCTCAGCCTCCTGAAGCTCGCCTCCATCATCCAAACCAACAGCGGAGCCCTTTTCCGCCTCGTCGGCCACACGGACACCATCGGCAGCGACGAGGCCAACCAAGCCCTCAGCCTCGCCCGCGCAAACGCCGTGAAAACCTGGCTCGTCGAAACCCTCCGCCTCGACGGCTCCAACATCCAAACCGAAGGCCGCGGCGAACGCGAAATCCTCCCCGGCGTCAACCCCGACGGCACCGCCGAGGAACAAGCCCAGAACCGCCGCGTGGAAATCATCAAAACCAAACGCTGACCCGGACGCCGCCTCCATGTCCAGCACCCCGTCCGGCCGGCACCCCCTCAGGCAACGCCTTAAAACCGTGATCGCCAACCTCAGACATCTCCTCTGTCTGCTCCTCACATTGGGTGGCGTCATGCAATGCGCAGGCACCGGCTCTTCCCCGCGCCCCGCCCCCCAGACCATCGACCTCCCCGCCTCCCGCTGGGCTGGCCGCGACGGCAAAGTCCTCCCCTTTACCAAATGGCCCGGCGACCCCACCCCCGCCAAAGGCGTCATCATCTGCATCCACGGACTCAGCGGAGCCGCCAGCGACTTCTGGCCCCTCGGCGACCTCCTCCCCAAAAAGGGCTACGCCG
>JAQGPD010000183.1 GCA_028293305.1 Verrucomicrobiales bacterium
AAAAAACAAAACGGGACGGGGAAAAATCCCCGCCCCGTTTGTCGGCCGCGTTTTGACCATCCATCAAAACGCGGCATCCTATAACCAATTTTTATACTGCCGGGCCCATGCCTGTCACCAGGCCTGACTTGGCCAGCGGCTCGGCTCGGCTCGACCTGGCCAGGCCACGCCCGGCAGGGTCAGCCGCAAAGGCTCACCAGTAAATGCGCACGCCGGCCAGGCCGGTCACGCCTTCGTAGTCGCCACCATCGCTGCCGCCCTTGAGTTTGGAGTATTCCACCCCGGTCATGAGCTTCAGTTTGTGGCCGTAGAGGTAATAGTTCACCCCAAGATAACCCGCATTGTAGGTGCCGCCATTGCCGCTGTCGCTGAGGTCGGCCTCGCGTTCATACCGGCTCTGCGCGCGCAGGATATCGTCGCCGCTGTGGGCATACGTATAGCGGGCCACCACCTGCAGCTTTTTGGTGATATCATAGGAAGGTGTCAGGTAGAAACCCCAGATGTCACCCTTGTCACCCTCACCATAGAGCGTCTCGGCGATGAAGCCGACATCCCCTTGCTTGAGGGTGATGCTGGCGGCCACGGCGTTGTCGAATTTCGTCAGGAGATCGTCCTTGGCATCGTGCTCGCTGTGCAGGAAATCCCCGCGCAGCACCGCTTTGTCCAAGCCCACGGCGTCCTTGAAGTCATAGCTGGCACTGGCGACATAGCTGAATCCGCCATCCAGATCACCGAACTCCGAAGCCTCGCCGGTGGCACCGACGTCGTTATTGAAGGCACCGGCGAAATAACTGAAATTGCCCGTTTTGCCGGAGACGGAAATCCCGGTTTCGTAGTCGATCCCGAAGTTGTTGATCAGGATGTTCCGCTCAAAGGTCAGGATCTCGCGGGAGGAGGTGCTCCAGTCCAGGGAGAAACGCGGTTTTTGCTTGCCGATGGTAAGATTGAAGGCGTCATCCGGCTTCCAGGCGATGAAGACTTCCGTGAAGCCTTCATAGAAATCGCCGCCGGAATTCAGGTCGCTGAACATCTCGCCTTTGATCTCGAAGTCCTGGAAAACCTGGGCCAGCAAACCGAGGCGGAAGCGGCGGCTTTCATAGTCGTCGTAATTGCCCTGGTCGGAGTCCAGCCAGGCATACTGCCCATGATAGCGGCCGGTGAAGGCCAGCTTCTGGATGACGGGATTCTCCTTGTTTTTATAAAGCGTGGCCAGGGACCAAATTTTGTCGAAGGCGGACTCCTCCTTGGGAGCTTCGGTTAGGGGCGCCTTGGCGGAGACGGGGGCACTGGTGCCGGCGCTGGCGGCCAGCGTCAGCGCTGCTAGGGTGGCGGCAAAAGTGCCGGAGGAGATGGTGGACATGCGGTGGTATGATCTGGGTGGTTGCAATGGACGGCTTGACCGACGCTGGACCTTTGACACCAAAACCCGCACGTGGTCGATGCCGGGTATGTGACAAATTCGTTGCATTCAGCGCCATCCACCCGCTACCATCCCCGCTTCAGACTGCTCTCAGCGGGAACACCCCCACATCCACGCCCGGGGAATAGTGACACGCCACGGGCGGCCCCTCCAAGGCAAAGTCCCCATTCCACACCGCGGGCGCCGCCGACCACTCCTCCACCACGGCCTCCTGAATCGGATAGGGCGGATGCCACACCTCGCCGGTGTGCAGCGAGCGGCGCGAGGCATTCCAGGAGTAAAGCCGGTAGCGCTCCAACAAAAAATACGCGGTGCTCCCCGCCTCCGCCTGCCTGATTTTCCCGGCTCCACGATATTGATAGTAAGCCTCCGCATGCCCGCCGCCCTCGGTGCGCCGGGATTGATAGGAAACAGTTCCATCCTGCCCGCGCTCCGCATGCATGTCGGCGTGCCGGTAAGCCAGATGAAAGGCCCCGCGCGCCAGACGCACCGCCGGCCAGCGGTTGCAGTCCAGTGAATAAAACCACACCCCGGGCCTGCCCTCCGCATCCCGGACATACGTCCTGACATTCAATTCCAAAAACGAGGACAACCACGGCACCGCAGGCAAATACGAGGGCCGCACGCCTTCCATGAAAAACGGCACGATCCCCACCCACGCCCGATCCTGCCACACATCCACGGTCAGGCCGGGCGGCAGGGTTTTCGCGATGACGTCGGGATGCACCGTCCAGTGCAAAAATAACAAATCACGCCAACGTTGCCGCATGACCATGGGCCCGCCGGGACGGGGACGGGGGGAAAGATGGGGAGATTCCTGGGGGATTTCGCTCATGGCGGACTCGCTTGCCGGGGTTATCCCCACACACCTTCCAACGAACAAGTCCGCAGGATGGATGCATTGGCCAAGCGTGGGGGCACCAGCGACGGGTCAGCTCCGGAGGCCCATCCCCAACGTGGCGCGGCAATAGGCAAGGCTGCGCTCCAGCTCCGCCATTTGATAGGCTGGCTCGGCCACTTTCCGGTCCTCGCCCGCGGCCGGCTGCCAGGACGGGAGGGGTTTTCCGGTTTGGGAGAGATTTAGAAATCTCGCGAATTCCGCGGGGCGCACGCGTTGATAGGCGTCCCAGAATTCCGGTTTCCGCCATGGATAGGACCGCGCAAAACCGGAGATGATTTCCAATATGAACGGGGCGCCCGGACAAAGCTCGCCATAGCGCTTGCCGTAGGATTTCATGTCCATATTCCCTTCCCCGATCGCCGTCCACTGCACCTGCACGCCATCGGCATCATTCCAAATCATGCTGTCCCGCATGCCGCTGCTAAGGACATACGGCGCCAGCACCTCCAGGTTCACCATCGGATCCTCCAAGGTCCACGTGGCATTGCCGCAGTCGATGGTGACGCCGACAAAATCCTTGCCGCAGGCCTCCACAAGCTCCTTCAGTTCCCACGACTGCATGTCGCCGGCGTGGTTCTCGATGGCGATTTTCACTCCGGCATCCACCGCGCGGGATTTCGCGGCCTGACAAACTTTCACGGTGTCCTGCTGCCGGGCCGGGATGCCGCCGGGGGATTTCCGGTCCTCGCCGAATCCCTGATAACATCTCAAAACGGGCGACCCCACCGCCTTCGCCACCCGGATGGAAAGCGCCAGATGCTCATCCGCCGTGCCCCATTTGTTGGAAAATCGAAACGCGCTGGGACAGATCCCGCCGGTGCCCGCATACAGCGTCACGCCGAGATCGCGCGCCTTTTTGCCGAGATCCTTCAGATAGGATTCGTCGTGGCTTTCATAGACATCCAGATCGGAAAGCAGCAGGCAATCCACTTTCTGCGCGCCGGCATATTCCACGATGCGTCCGGCCTTCCAGCCCGCGGCGCGGATGGAGAAGTTATCAAAACCCAGGGGAATCCGTCCCTTCCCGGCGGAAGCGGTGGCGGCGCCTCCGGTCTGGGCAGCGGCGGAACGGACAAGCAACGCCGGGGCGAGGGCGGCGGCGGATTGAAGAAGGGAGCGGCGGGTAGGCATGGCGTGGGATTAAAACGCTGAATGAAACCGAATATTGCGCCGGATGCGAACCCATTTGCGGCTTCCTCCGCTCTGGACGCCTCAAAAATAAAAGTCCCGCTTTCCCGCCCTTGGTGGCCGTTTATTTGCATGATAGTTACCGCCATGTCCTCCCCCCTCCGTTCTTTCCTCCCCCTCACCGCTCTGGCGGTCGTTTGTTTTTCCGCAAACGCCTGCCACAACCCCAAAAAACTGTTCCCGAAAATCGACCGCAACGGAAACCATCGGCTCTCCCTGACAGAAATCGACCGCGCCGTGGCGGACGGGTTTTTCCATATCTATGACGCCAACCACGACGAAATCGTGACCCGCCAGGAATGGCGCCGCAAGGACCCCGCCGGCGAACCCTCATTCTACAAATCCCGCGACGGCAACGGCGACGGCAAAATCACCAAACCGGAGCTGATGGACTGCATCCGCGACCGCGGTTTCTCCAAGGAACTCTTCAACGACGTTGACCGCAACGGAGACGGAAAAGTAAGCGAAAAAGAAGCCGCCGCCTGGATGGCCGACCACCCGGAACTCCTGGGACGCCTGAAAATCGGGATGTGATCGCCCGCGCCTGAATCAGGCCTTTCTGGGAATCGTAAAACATCTTTAGCCGGAAAAATACGATTTATCCCCAAAACGAATTCAAAACACATGCAAAATGTTGCATTCGGCATACATTTGGTTTACAAACTAATTCATGGCGACTCGAAATATTCAGCTCAGGCTTGATGAAAATCTGAAACAAAGCGCCGAAAGCGTGCTGGGGGAGCTAGGCCTCGACCTCCCATCTGCATTGCGTCTGTTTTTGAAGAAAGTCGTGAAAACCAAATCCATCCCGTTTCGAATTTCCGTGGATGACGATTTGGCGGATAATTTCACGGCCGTGCAAATTCGTGAACTTCTTGCTTCGCGCAATGAAATCAGCGACCCCTCAAAATGGGCCGGTCCTTACAGAAGTCAGGAGGAAACTCAAAGTTATCTTGATTCACTCAAGAAAAAATGAGAGATGCGGATTCTTTTTTCATCTCGCTTTACAAAGCAATACCGAAAACTTGCATCGATCCAGCAATCTTCGGTCGATGATGCTCTCGCCCGATTTCGGTCTGACCCATTTCAATCCCAGCTCCGCAACCATGCCCTCAAAGGCAAACTGTCGGGAATGCGCTCCATCAAAGCAGGATATGATCTTAGACTGATATATGAAGAGCAGGGCGGGCATGTGACCGTGCATTTGCTAGCCGTGGGAACGCACGACCAAGTCTACTAGCAATCATCGATTACCGGTTCGATTTCCCAATACACTACTCACAAGCATCTTGAACTTGGAGCCCCTCCTCCTCTTGAACATAGGCTTGGCAATCCCGTCTCATGACCGGCGACATCGCCATATTGGAGTATGCTGCCTATTCCACACCGGCATCGCTGCCGCCAGGCACATTCGATGGGCTTGAGTGCCCCGCCGATGCGGATGGGATTTTACTCGCGGGGAGAAGGCATGGGTTTATGGACAAGGATGAAATTTCTTATGGCACTGCTATTAACGTTCATGCTTTCCAAGCGGGCAGCGGTGGCCGAGCCATTGAATATCGTGCTGCTGTATGCAGATGATTGGCGGCATGACACCTTGAGTTGCGCGGGGCATCCGGTGGTGCGGACGCCACGGCTGGACCAGTTGGCGCAGGAAGGAGTTCGCTATAAAAACAGTTATGTCACCACCTCCATCTGTGGCGTGAGCCGGGCCAGCTTGCTGACCGGGCAATGGATGTCGCGCCATGGGAATCCGGATTTCAAGATGTTCACTACGCCATGGGAACAGACCTACCCCGGGCTTTTGCGTGCCGCGGGTTATTTCACCGGACACATCGGAAAATGGCATAACGGAAAGTTTCCTGCCGCGAATTACGACTTCGCCCGCAGCTACAGCGGCACCCACTGGATCAAAAATCCAGACGGGACGTCCATCCACGTCACCCAAAAAAATGAAAACGACGCGCTGGACTTCCTAACCACCCGGCCTAAGGACCGCGCTTTTTGCCTGACGGTGGCTTTTTTCGCCACCCACGCGGAGGACATCAATCCGCTGCAATATCTGCCCCAGCCGGAAAGCATGTCGCTTTACCAGGACGCCGTCCTGCCAATCCCCCGCACCGCAGGGGAAGCTTTCTTCAACAAGCTCCCGCCTTTCCTGGCCAATGATAAAAACGAAGGACGCAACCGATGGCACTGGCGCTTCGACACCCCGGACAAATACCAGTCCTATCTGAAAAACTACTACCGCCTCTGCACGGAGGTGGACACGGCCTGCGGGAGAGTTCTGGATGAGTTGGACCGGCAGGGATTGCGGGACAAAACATTGGTTATATTCACCACCGATAACGGTTATTTCCACGGCGAGCACGGACTCGCTGACAAGTGGTATCCCTATGAGGAAAGCATCCGCGTGCCGCTCATCATCCGCGATCCCCGCGCGGAACCGGAGGCGGGCAGCAGCCGGCCCGAGATGGTGCTGAATGTGGACCTTGCCCCCACGCTGCTGGGCGCCGCCAACATCACGCCGCCCGCCACCATGCAGGGCCGCGACCTCGCGCAGCTGCGGGTCAAAAAGCCCGCGCCGCCCTGGCGGACGGAGTTTTATTACGAGCACTCGACGATCAAAAACCGGGATTTCATTCCCTCCTCGCAAGCCCTCGTCCGCGACAAGGAGAAATATATCATGTGGCCGGAGTTTGGTTATGAGGAACTCTTCGACCTTGCCCGCGATCCGGATGAAACGGAGAATCTGGTCTCCACCCAACCGGAACGACTCCCTTCCCTGCGCACCCGCTTCAAAGAACTTCAAGCCCTGGCCAAATGAAACTCTCCCCGCTTTTTTCCTGCTCCGCCCTGCTCTGGCTGCTCAATATTTTCTGCCAGGCCGCTCCCGCCAAGCCGAATGTGCTCATGATCTGCGTGGACGATCTGAAGCCGCTGCTGGGTTGTTATGGAGACAAAACCGTGAAGTCCCCCAACATCGACCGCCTCGCGGCCAGAAGTGTTATTTTTGACCGCGCCTATTGCAACCAGGCGGTCTGCGCCCCGTCCCGGAACACGCTCATGACCGGCGTCCGCCCTTCCACGCTGGGCATTTACGACCTCGGCACCCACTTCCGCGATGCCGCTCCGGATGCGGTGACCCTGACACAGCATTTCAAAAACAACGGTTGGAAAACCGAGGGGCTGGGAAAAATCCTGCACGTGGGCCATGGAAATCACGAGGATCCGGCATCATGGAGTGTGCCGCATTGGCAGGCGAAATCGATCGGTTATGCCCTGCCCGCCAGCCGCTCGCGAAGCGGGCTGACGCGCGAGGAGGCCCTGTTCGATAACAAGTCCGCCGCAAACCTCCCGCGCGGCGCGGCCTTCGAGTCCGCCGACGTTCCGGACGAGGCCTACAGCGACGGAAAGTTCGCCGCGGAGGCACTGCTCAGACTGCAATCCGCCCAAAAAAATCCTGACACCCCCTTCTTCCTCGCGGTGGGTTTTGTGAAGCCGCACCTGCCTTTCTGCGCGCCGAAAAAATACTGGGATCTCTATGACCGCGCCGCCATGCCGCTCGCGGAACGGCGCACCCCGCCCGACGGCGCGCCGGCCTATGCGCCCCAGTTCGGCGGCGAACTCCGGCAATACGACGCCATTCCGGAAAAGGGCGAATTGCCGGACGATCTCCAGCGCACGCTCATCCATGGCTACTATGCGGCCACCAGTTATATGGATGCGCAGCTGGGAAAAGTGTTGGACGAACTCGACCGCCTGGACCTGGCAAAAAACACGGTGATCGTGCTCTGGGGCGACCACGGGTGGCATCTCGGCGACCACTCGATGTGGTGCAAGCACACTTGTTATGAACAGGCCGCCAGGATCCCGCTCCTGATCTCCGCACCCGGCTTTGCCACCGGCGGCAAACACAGCGGGGGCATGGTGGAGACCGTGGACATTTTCCCCACCCTGACAGAACTGGCCGCGCTTCCCGCGCCTGGAGGATCATTGAAATTGGAGGGCAAATCACTCGTCCCGCTGCTGCGCGATCCCGACGGCCAGGTGAAGGAATTCATCATGCACGTCTATCCGCGCGGCGAGCGCCTGGGCCGCGCGGTGCGCACGAAGACACACCGCATGGTGGAATGGAAGGTGCCC